>NZ_JBEXDT010000125.1:0-20603 GCF_040605905.1 Nonomuraea sp. NPDC005501
GCCGCGCCGGACGGGCGAGGCCGCGGGGGAGCGCGACGGCCACGCCCGTGGCGGCACCGGCCGCCGGCGCACCCCCGGAGCGACGACCGGGGGCCGCCCCTCCGCGCCGGGCTTCCCCGTACGGCCGGACGGCGCCAAGGAGCAGGAGGCGCGGCGGTGGTGCGACGAGAACATGAGCTGGGACGGTTTCCTGTGGCAGTCCTGCCACGCCTATGTCGACCTGGGAACGATCAGATAATCACATCACGTCATTGTACGACTACACAGAGTGAAGAATGGTGTCGGAAGGTGGACGCGACACGCCGGACGACGCGGCGAGAATGACACATCCATTTACCGGGAATCGCCGGTGGTGAATTCTCGCGAACGTGTCCGGTGAATGAGCCGCCGCCCACTCCGCCCGGATCCGGTGTTGTCGCCCTCCGTCCGGCCCCGTCTGCGTTTCCGGGGTTCGGGTGGGCGCCGTCCGGCCATACGCCGCTTCGTGGCTTTCGGCCCGGTTAACCATCGGGACAAATGCCGCGATATCCAGCAAATCCCCAGGTCGGCGGCATGGATGACGACATGACGCCGAAGGGCGGCCGTTTCCCTGCGAAAAGCGTCCTCAGCATCCCGCGTCAATCGCCTGAGAATGAGAAAGGAATTCACGGCCGGCCGCGCATTGTCGCCACCCACCGCCGGCATTTCCGGAGAAAGGGCCGATCCGGGTTCGTGGCGGGTGACAGGGCGGGGTGCAAGACTCGGTCGAGGGAAAAGCTGAACGCCGGGAGGGCAGCGTTATGGCCACATCCACCGTGCCCGCACAGGGACGATCCGTACAGGGACCATCCGCACCGGAGCCGCCCGCGCGGGAGGGCCGCGGCAGGTTCGCCGCGCGCCGGGGCCGGGGGCGCGCCCTGGCCGGGGGACGGCGCCGAGAGGAACGGTCGCCGGGGGAGCAGGCCGCGCTGTGGGCGGTGGTGTTCGTCGGCGTGCTGGTCACGTATGTGACGTTCGTGGTGGTGCTGCTGCCGCAGGGCTACAGCCTGTGGGTGGTGCTCGGCGTCGCCACCACCACGTGCGTGGTGGCCGCGCAGGTGACGCGGACCGTGACGCTGGCGCTGGCGGGTGAGGAGGTGGCCGGGGCGGCGGGGCACCGCTCGCTGCTGGGCCGGGCGCTGGCCGCCTGGATCCGCGAGGCCGTCGCCGAGGAGCAGCCCGAGCCCGGCCGCCGGGCGGAAAACGCGGTGCGTGAGCCGGGCCGGCTCAACTAGCGTCCCGTCCATGAAGTCCCCAGAACGCCTTCGCCCGCCCTTCGTCGCCGATGAGCGGACCCAGCTCGTGGGCTGGCTCGACATGCAGCGAGCCATCGTCCACTGGAAGTGCGAGGGCCTGTCGGAACAGGACGCGCACCGGCCGGTGCTGCCGGGCTCGCCGCTGATGACCATGGCCGGCGTCGTGTCGCACCTGCGCTGGGTGGAGTACACCTGGTTCGAGGTGCTGTTCCTGGGCAAGCCCGCGCAGGGGCCGCCGTTCGACGAGACGGTCGAGGACGCCGACATGCGGGTGGAGGGCGTTCCGCTGGCGCGGCTGCTGGAGGAGTACGCGCACCAGTGCGCCGTCTCCAACGAGATCGTCGCCGCGCACGGCCTGGAGGAGGTGGGCCGGCATCCGGACTTCCGGTCGGCCGCGGCGTCGTTGCGCTGGATGCTGATCCACATGGTGGAGGAGACGGGCCGCCACGCCGGTCATCTCGACGTGATCCGGGAGTTGCTCGACGGCAGCACCGGCTACTACTAGCCGAAAACTGCAACGTACTCCAAAATTGGTTTGGAGTTGATGCTTGGAGTCCGTTACTCTTCTGGGCATGGCAGAAGGTCTGCGGGAACGCAAGAAGCGGCAGACGCGGCAGCGCATCTCCGAGGTGGCCACCGCTCTGTTCGTGGAGCGCGGGTTCGACCACGTGACGATGGCCGAGGTCGCGGAGGCGGCCGAGGTGTCGGTCAACACCGTCTACAACTACTTCGGCGCCAAGGAGGACCTGGTCCTGCCGCCGGAGGAGGCCTCGCCGCAGCGGCTGGCCGACATGGTGCGGGGCCGCCCGCCGGGTCAGCCGGCCGTACGTGCCGTGCTGGAGCACCTGCGTGAGGAGGTGCGCCGGCGGGAGCGGCGGCTGGGGCTGACGGCGGGCTTCGGCCGCGTGCTGGAGATGATGCGGGCCGCCCCGACGCTGACGGCGCGCCTGGAGGATCTGGGCCGGCAGATGACCGATGAGCTGGCGGCGTGCCTGGCGCAGGAGACGGGGGCCGCGCCGGACGATCCGCTGCCGCGCGTGGTGGCCTGGCATGTGGGCTGCCTGCACGCGCTGGTGTTCTCCGAGATCGGCGGGCGTACCGCCGCGGGCGAGGATCCCGACGACATCGCGCGGGCCGTGCTGGGGCTGCTCGACGCGGCCGAAGAGGTGCTGGGCGAGCGGATGCTCGGCTATGCCGTACGACGCGGTGATGCCGCAGGAGAGGACGGGACATGTTCAGGGTGACGATCTCCGGCGCGTTCGACGGGCTGGACGAGGCGAGCCGGGCCGCGGTGCGGGAGGCGGGCGGGGCGGCCTTCACCGAGGCGGGCTCGTTCACCTTCGACGAGAGCCTGTCGGCGTTCACCTTCCGCTGCCAGGTTCCGGCGGGACAGGGCGACGGCGAGGCGGAGGCGACGCGCGGAGCCCTGGCGGCGCTGGACGCGCACGGCCACGCCTACCGGGTGCTGCGCACGGCCGTGACCGACATGCGCGACATCAAGATCCGCCGCCGCCGTCCCGCCTGACAGCCCCCTCCGATGCCGCGTGCAGGGCCTGGCACCGGCACTGCCCTGCACGCGGCTCGGGAACGCCATGCCCGGCACCCTGGATGATCGTTAGAGTGGTGAGCCGTCCCCGCCTTGGAGAAGCCGTCATGACCACCCCTGAGCAGCACACGACCTGGCGCGACGCTCGCTACGACATGCCGGTCAGTCAGCAGCTGGAGCGCTACAACACGCTGGCCGCCAGGCACGCGTCGGCTCGCGCCCGGGCGGAGCTGGTGGCCCGCGGCGTCTATGACCCCGCCCGGCACGGCGCCGAGGACCGGCCCGCGCTCACCGCGGCCGAGCACATCGAGCTGCTGGCGCTGGCGGAGTGCATCGCGCGCACCGTACGCCATCCCGCCAACGTGCATCACGCGCTGCTGGCCGGCGTCACCTGGGCCGAGATCGCCCGCGTCGTCGACTCCGACGAGCGCACCGTCCGCCGGGAGTACCAGCGCTGGGCCGACGACCAGCACGACCTGCACCGGCACGACCCTCGCCTCGGCATGACCGCCGAGGAGTACGCCGCCGCGACGGCCAGAGCCGCCGACGGCGCCGCCGAGGTGTGAACGCCCCTTTCGTCGCCGACCGCCTCGAGGAACAGGGCTACCTCGACTCCACGCCGGCTCGGATTTCCTCCGAGGGGCAAGACGCCCTGCAGCGCCTCATCGTCCACTGAAACGGCCCTGCACTCGGGTTATGCGACGAGCCCCGAAGTAGCGCTCCAGGTAACCGCTCAGTTGCGACAGCGCGGCGGACAGTGTGTCCGCCGCGCCGGCTGTGGCGAGGTTCAGCAGCAGGTCGCAGGCAAGACGTTTCCGCACTCAGCCGAAGAAGTTGTAGGCACGGTCTATCCTTCCTTCCTCCATGCTCATGACTCCGTAACCGGTGGCCAGAGGAGCCGCGGTGGAGGCATCAGGCTGGACGAGGTGCCAGGAGAACAGGGCCAGATCATGGTGGGCACTGATCACCTTGGTCACCGTGAGCATAAGGTTGCCGAGTTTCTCCTCACGTGCATGGCCTATGGCGGCTGCGATGTTGTTGCGGCCTTCGGCCGTCCAGTCGGGGTCGATGACGGTGGCGTTCTCCGTGAAGATCGCCTCGATGGTGGCGTTGCGGTGGCCGCGATCCAGGTCGTTCCATGCTGCGAAATAGGTATGGACGATGTCGTCGATGGTGTCACTCATGGTGATCTCCTAGGTGTCTGCCAAGGGGACGGCGGTTCAGTAGCCGATGGTGAAGCGTCGCTGGACGAAGCGAGGGAGTTCCGCCTCGTCGATGAGGGCGATGGCGGCGTCCTCGGAGGAGATGCGGCTGCGTCCGTCGGCGTCGACGACCGGCTGGTCGCCACCGATGCGGAACCGGCCGGTGCGCCGGCCGGGGGCGATCTCCTCCGCCGGGCTGAAGTAGGTCCAGAGCCGGTTGGACGTGCGCAGGACGTTCAGGGCGTCCCGGTGCCCGCGCACGGCGGCCGCGTACTCTCGTGGCAATCCCAGCTGGTCGAGGCTCTGGTGCAGGAGTTCGTCGGAGTCTGCTCGCGTGAGGCCGGGCTCGATCTCCAGACTGCCGGCGCCGCCGATCACGATCAGCCGGGTCCGGGGGTGGCTCTCCAGCGCCTTGATCAGCGCCCGGGCGGCGGTGGCGTAGACCGTGGGGTCGGTGATCGAGCGGGACACGGTGTCGTCGAAGTCCTGGGCGGCGTTGCCGGGCTGGTATCCGCTGATCAGGACGTCCAGCCCAGGCAGGACTGCGGCGATGCTTTCGGCGTCGAGGACGTCGACGGTCTTCCAGACGATGTTCTCTCGCTCTTCGTCGATCCGGGTGGCGTCGCGGGTGAGCGCTGTGACGTGATGTCCTCGGAGGAGGGCTTCAGTCACGACACGGCTTCCGATGCCGCCGGTGGCTCCGATGATTCCGATGTGCATGGGTCTCCCTGTTCGCTGTGTGGCGTGAGGGAACTATACGGCGTGAAGTTTTTGTACGCCAACCAGACCAGTGACACTGTAGAGTGATGGCTGTGGGAAGCACGGGAGGACGTCGCGAACGGCTGCGGGCCGAGACGACAGCGGAGATCAAGCAGGTCGCGCTCAAGCTGATGGCCACGGGCGGACCCGACGCAATCACGCTGCGGGCCATCGCTCGCGACATGGGCATGACCGCTAACGCGATCTACGGCTACTTCGCCACCCGCGACGATCTGGTCACCATGCTGATCAACGAGGTGTACACCGCGCTGGCCGACGCCGTGGATTCCGCATGGGCTGAAGCTGCTGCTGCGCATCCAGCCAGCCGGATCCAGACGTGGGCGCGAGCCTTCCGGGACTGGGCTCTCACCAATCCCGAGGGATTTCGCCTCATCTATGGCGACCCCGTGCCCGGCTACCAGGCACCCGAGGGCGGCGCCGCCCCAGACGCCGCGCATCGGGTCTGCACGGGCATCGCCGCCCTCGCGGACGCCGCCTGGCCGCACGCCGAACATCTCTACACGCACAGCGACTTCCAGTGGTCCGACTTCGACGACGGGCTTCTCGGCAAGGTCCGTCCCGCGTTTCCCGACCTGCCGCCGGCCGGCGTGGCACTTGCCCTGCGCATCTGGGGCCACCTGCATGGTCTGGTGTCGCTGGAAATCTACGGACACCTGCACACCCAGACGATCAATCCCGACAAGCTTTTCCAAGAAGAACTGACCCAGCTCGTCCGGTCACTGGGCATCGAGTCCGAGAGATGACAGCCCTCAGCACCGCCGGAGCCATTCGCAGCCCGGCGACCAGCGCCTGAGACAACGCTTTCACTGCACACCCGCAACTGCCTCCCCGTCCGCGAGCACGCGGTAGACGCCGGCCACGGACGGGTGCCGGCCCCTGTACTTGCCGGTGGGGATGACCAGCTCGGCGGCCCTGGTGTGGGCAGCCGACCAGCCGGAGCAGCGCACGGACGCCCACGAGCTGGCCCGCCACCTGGCGGAGCTGACCTTCACCCGCGACCTCGCCGGAGAGTCCCAGCGGCACTATGAGCAGGCGGCCGAGCTCGCGACCGACCCCACCGCCTCCGCGGCGATGCTCCGGCAGGCCGCGGCCGTCGCAGACTGCCGGACGATCGGTGATGACATCTACCGCCTGCGCCGCGCCCCGCACCGCCGCGCATCCGGCCTATCAGGCGATGCTGGAGATCGGCCGGGCGGCGCGCACCACGTTCGTCGCCCGTTACTTATATGACCGCGACCTTCAGCGGGAGATCGAGGAAGGGCTGAACGTGGTCGAGGCGTGGAATCGCGCCAACTCGGTGATCTGCTACGGCCGCGGCGGCGAGATCTCCACCAATCGGCGCGATGAGGTGGAGATGACGGCCCTGTGTCTTCGGATCTTGCAAGCCTCGCTCGTCATGGTGAATGTCCTGATGATTCAAGACGTTCTCGCCGATCCCGAGTGGTCCGCCCTGCTCACCCCGGTCGACCGGCGCGGACTAACTCCGCTGTTTTGGCTGCACGTCCGCCCCTACGGCGAGGTGCGCCTCGATCTGAGCGCCCGGTTGAGCATCGGCACTCTCGGCTCGCTCAGCGGCGCCTGAGTGGCCCTCAGTAGAAGATCTACCAGCGCCTGTATCCAGGCGCAGCGTGGGAGTTTGAGGCTTCAGTTCTCTCGGCGCGTGACCGTCGCCGGTACCGGATGCGACTGCTGGTCCCGCGAGGGTTGGGGTGTACCCGGATAGTCGGTCCGTGGTGAGCTGGTACCGCTCCCCACCCGCCAGGGGTGGGGAGCGCATTGATGTGGTTGCGGGGTGGGCCCGCTATCCGCCGATGTGCGGTGCTCGAGCCGCGGCGGAGCCGTCCCGGATCACCTCGCCGGTGAGGTTGCCGTTGGCTCCCGAGCCCAGAAAGACGATGAGATTGGCCACGTCGTCGGAGGTGGAGAGCCTGTGGGTGGGGGTGGCGGCGGCGAGGGCGTCGGTGACGAACGCCGGGATGTCGGGGCGGCTGTCGGTGAGGGTGAAGCCGGGCGCCACGACGTTGACCAGGATCCCGTCCCGGCCGCCGTTCCAGGCCAGGCTGCGGGCGAGCCCGTACAGGCCCGATTTGGCAGTGCCGTAAGGGCCCGGCCCGGGCAGGCCTTCCTCCGCGACGCTCGAGGAGATCAGCACGACCCGGCCCCAGCCCTTGGCGCGCATACTGGGCAGGACGGCACGGACCGTCGCCGCTGTTCCGATCAAGTTGGCGCCGATCATGGCGTCCCACTCCTGCAGCGGCACGTCCTCGAACCGCAGGCTCGGGTCGGGCGGGCCGTCGCCGCCCCAGCGCACGGCATTGGCGACGAGAACGTCGATCCCGCCCCAGCGCTCAACGACGCTCGCGACGGCGCGGTCTATGGTGGGCAGGTCTTCGAGGTCGAGTCGGACGATGTGCGCCTGCCCGCCGACGGCCTCGACGTCGGCGGCCACTTTCTCGGCGCTGTCGGGGTGGTTGCGGTAGGTGATCGCCACGCGGGCGCCTTCGCGTCCGTAGGCGCGGGCGGTCGCCGCGCCGATGCCGGTCGACGCGCCGGTGATCAGGACCACGCGGCCGCTGAGATCGGTGTTCATCGTGTGGGGTGTCCTTCTGTCTTCGCTTCGCTAACGGGCTTGGGAATGGTGGTCAGGACGGCATCTCGGCGCGCACCCGGGTCGCCAGGCTGTGCACCGCGTCGAGCGCCGCGGTGTGAGAGGCCTCGTGCTGGTCGCGGAACTGCGCGAGGAAGGGCATGACCGTGGCGTGGGTGAGTTCGGCATGGACGAACTCCACGTCGTCCAATCCGAGCACGGAGAAGTAGGAGCGCAGGTAGGGCTCCTGGAAGTCGAACTGCTCGCGGGGGGTGCCCGGCCCGTAAGCGCCGCCGCGCGCGCTCAGCACCACGGCTGACTTCCCCTTGAGCGGCAGCCAGGGCAGCGTCACGCGGTCGATCCACGCCTTGAACGCGGCGGGCACCGTGAAGTTGTACATCGGCACGCCCAGGAGCAGGACGTCGGCCGCGAGGAGCTGCTCCACCAGCGGGCGGGTGGCTGCCCAGCTCCTGGCCAGCTCGGGGGCGCCGGCGGCCACCTGGTCCATGGTCTCAATGTCGCGCACCTCGTTCACCGATGACTGGGTGGCGAGGTGGACCCGGGCCTCGTCGATGGGCGGCACCGGGTCCGCCACCAGGTCGCGGTAGGTGTAGACGCCGTCCGGGTGGGTGGTCCGCCAGTCGGCCACGAAGGTCTCGCCGAGCCTGCGGGAGAACGACTCGCTGCGTCCACTGGCGTCCAGATGCAGAAGATGCGCCACCAGATTGCCTCACATTCAAGATGGTCTGTAATCAAAATCAATATAGAGCAAGATAGTTGTGAGTCAAGAACATCTTGGCTTGCTATCATGGCAAGCATGGCCAACGCTCCCGCATCCGAAGGCCCGCCCGGCAGCGGGCTGCACCAGGACCTGCACTGGCTGTTCGCACGACTGAAGCAAGGCCTGGCCACCGCCGAGACCGCCGCGGTGCGCGAGCACGGCATGACCCTGTGGGGCTACACGGTGCTGATGGCCGTCGTCGAAGCCCCCGCCCGCACCCAGCTAGCCCTGGCCCAGGCCGTGTCGGTCGACAAGAGCAAGCTGGTCCTCATCCTCGACGAGCTGGAAGACGCCGGCCTGGTGCGCCGCCGCCCGGACCCCGCCGACCGCAGGGCCCGCATCATCGAGGCCACCCCCGAAGGCGACCGCGCCCTCAAGGCCGCCCGCGCCGACATCGAGACGATCGAGAACCAGCTCCTGGCCGACCTCGCCCCCTCAGCGCGGACCGCACTGCAGAGCGCGCTGCAACATCTCGTCGGCGAGCCCATCGCAAGAGTTGAGGACGGACGGCTACCCGAAACCGCCTGCGCACCCGACCCGGCCTGACTGCCCCTGAAGTCCCAGCACCTTGTTGATCATGTTGAGAACCGTTCGCCGGGCCGCCCACCTCGCCGGTTCTGCCAAGGTTGCATCGGCCGATGGATGGTCACCCAGGCCGCCCATGGTCGCGGCAGCCAGACCTCTCCTGGCGAGTCGCTCACGGTGACCGTCACCATGCTGGCCCCCGGCGGCCGCTCATGGTGAACACCGCGGCCAAGAACGTCGCGCTTCCAGAAGGTCCGCTGCTGGACGGATCGCTCGGCGACGACCCGCTGCAGGCCGAACCAGCGGTACTGTCCGGCGCGCTGGTCGGCTACGCCCGTGTCTCCACCGCCGGTCAGCTCCTGGACCGCCAGATGACCGCCCTCACCACGGCGGGCTGCATCCGCATCTTCGCCGACAAGAAGTCCGGTAAGACCGCCGAGCGCGAAGAACTCTGGAAAGCTCTGGACTACCTGCGGCCCGGCAACACCCTCGTGGTGCCCTCCCTGGACCGGCTGGGCCGCTCCCTGCAGGACCTCATCTCCATCGTGGCCAGCCTGCGCAAGCGCGGCATCGGCTTCCGCTCCCTGCACGAAGCACTCGACACCACCACCCCCGGCGGCCGGCTCGTCTTCCACGTCTTCGCCGCCCTGGCAGAGTTCATCCGCGAACTCATCGTCGAAGGCACCCGCGAAGGCCTGGAAGCCGCCCGCGCCCGTGGGCAGCGCCTGGGCCGTCCGCCGGCGATGACCCCCGAGCAGATCCGGCACGCCCGCGACCTGCTCACCCGCCCGGAGAACACCGTCTCCTCCATCGCCCGACTGCTCGGCGTCAGCCGCTCGACCATCTACAAGTACGTGCCCGACCTCACGACAGGCCGCCCTGCCATCGAACAACCGACACGAGCCGAGCTGGAAGCGGGAAGCTGATTCCGCAGCACAGGGCCTATTTGGCGGCTGGTGTCACGTTAGTTAACGGCACCCCGCGTTCGGCGCCGCCCAGGGCCCGCCCGGCAACGCCGTACCGCAGACGATCGCCCGAGCCGAGCGGGCGGTCGAGCTGGCCCGCCGAACCGGCGACCCGATCGCCCGGTCGGCCGCACTCGACGCGCTCACCGGCGCCCAGAGCTGGGCCGGCGACACGTTCGCCGCCGCAGCCACGGCGCGGCGCCGCATCACGCTCCTGTCATCCCTGCCGATCACACCGGCCGGCACCCACGAGCTGATCGACGCGCTCGGTATCGTCGCCGAGGCCGATCTCGGCATCGGGGATGTGCCCCCGATGGCTCTGCCTCGCCACCGAGCCCGGCCGTGACCGGCGGTGGGAGGCCACCCGCCGGTGCACCGCCACGATCGAGTACGATACGGAGGGCCACCCCGTTTACGTTCAGCGCGCCGGAGACGACATGCCCGCCACCATGCCTGACGACAGCCGCAGCCCGGCGCCGCCCGGCCGGCCCAGGCGCGCCGACGCCCGCCGCAATTACGACCGCATCCTGGCCGCGGCCGCCTCGGCCGTCGCCGAGCACGGAGCCGAGGCGTCCTTGGAGGAGATCGCCCGCCGCGCCGGCGTCGGCTCGGCGACCCTGCACCGGCACTTCCCCTCCCGGCAGCGGCTGCTGGAGGCGCTCTTCCGCGACAAGGTCGACGCCCTGTGCGCCGCCGCCCGCGACCTGGCCGGCGACCCCGACCCGGGACAGGCCCTGGTCAGCTGGCTGCACGCCGTCGCCACGCACGTCGTCACCAACCGGGGCCTGGCCGCCTCACTGCTGCACGCCGCCCACGACAGCGACCAGGGCAGCGACCACGACGGCGATCCCGTCCTCGGCGCCACCTGCCACACGATGATCGTGGACGCCGGTCAGGAGGTGCTCACCCGCGCCCGCCAGGCCGGCACCGTCCGCGCCGACGTCTCCATCACCGAGCTGCTCAGGCTGGTCAACGCCATCTGCCTGACCGTCGAGGACGAACCCGACGGCGCCGCTCAAGCCGACCGGCTGCTCGCCCTCGTCCTCGGCGGCGTACGCCTGACACCGGCGTAAAAGCACAGGCGGGGGCACCGTCGATGGGACACCGACGGCGTCGCCGCCGGTAGCCGGGTCAGTGCGCGAGCACGTCCGGAAAGCCGAACGTCGCGACCAGCGCGGGATCGTGGAACTTGATCACGCGGGAGACGCCGGTGGCGGTGGGGGCCAGCAGCACGACGCCGTCGGCTCGGAGCACGCCGTCCCCATCCCGGTGGTACACGACGGCGGCGGGCTGGCCGTTGGCTGCGGTGGCGATCATCCGCCAGTCACCCGGTGTGCCCAACACGTACGTGCCGAGCATGTGGATGCACATCGCCCGGCCCGCCTGCCATTCGCGGAACGGCGTCGCCTCCAGGGTGGCGTCCGCGCGCAGTACCTCCTCCAGCAGGCCGGCATCGGAGCGCTCGAAGGCCGCGATGTAGCCGTCGAGCAGCGCGCGTGCCCGCTGGTCGGCTGGTTCGAGCAGCTCCTCGGGCTCGGGCTCCACTTCGTCCAGCCGGGCACGGGCGCGCTGCAGACCGCTCTTGACCGCCGCCGTCGTGGTGCCGAGGATCTCCGCGGTCTCGGCCGTCGAGAACGCCAGCACCTCCCGCAGGATGCGGATCGCACGCTGGCGGGAGGGCAAATGCTGCAGGCCGGCGATGAGCGCCAGCCGCAGCGACTCGCGTTGGACCACCACCGCAGCCGGATCGTCGGCGGGCGGAGCGATCCACGCCTGCGGCAGCGGTTCCAGCCACGACACCTCGCCCGCCGCAACGGGACTCGGCGGGCGATCGGGCCCCTCGTACGGGCCTGCCAGACCCGAGGGCAGCACCCGGACCGGGCGCGGCTTCAACGCCGTCAGGCAGACGTTGGTGGCGATCTTGTAGAGCCAGGACCGCATCGACGCCCGGCCCTCGAAGCCGGAGTAGGACCGCCACGCCCGCAGATAGCTCTCCTGCACCAAGTCCTCGGCTTCGTGCGCCGAGCCGACCATGCGGTAGCAGTGCGCCAGCAGCTCCCGGCGGAACCGCTCAGTCTCGGCGGTGAACCGGTCCTGATCCGGTGCCGCAGGCCGATCCGATGTCACGCCGGGAGCCTAGTACCGCAGCGCCCAGGGGTGTGATTCATGTACCGATCAGACCTCGTCGAGCTGCAGGATCATCGCGCGGAAGGTCGCGTAGCGGGCCAGGTTCGCCGCCGCATCCTCGGCGGCGCGCCGGCCGGCCTCGGACCCGAGCGCGGCTTCCAGCGCAGCCATGTCATCCCAGTCCAGCATCACGACCATGTAGCACGGCTCGCCGATCACGGCCGCCGGGTGATGACTGCGCGTGTAACGACGCAGGCCCGGATACTGTTTCGCCAGCGGGATGTGGACCTCGCCGTAGTGACGTTCGAACGCGTCGACGTCGCACGGGGTGTCGTACATCACGACGAAGCGCGCCCTCTGCTCAGCGGCCGGGTCCACGGTTGCGGTCATCTGTTTCCACTCCTGTCATGGGAACCTCCGGTGTGCGGCGCCACCGGCTCTGAACTACTCGGGGGCTTGTCTAGGGCAGCAGGGCGAGTTTGCCGACGGTGGCCCTGGCCTCCAGCTCCGCCAGCGCTTTCGGGCCGTCGGCCAGCTCGTACACGGTCGGCATGCCGGGGGCGAGCACGCCGGCCGCGATCAGCGCGGACAACTCACCCATCAGCTCGCCGAAGATCTGCGGCGCGGCCTGGATCAGCACGCCGATGTTGAGGCCGATGAGGTGGATCTGGTGCTTGTACACCAGCTCCCAGTTGGTGATCGGGGCTTCACCGCCCGCCACGCCGTAGACGATGACCCGGCCGGTGACCCGCTTGGCCGCAGCCAGGCCGGCGGCGAAGCTGGCGCCACCGGCCGACTCCAGGACCACATCGACGCCGGACCCGCCGGTCAGCTCCTTCACCTCGGCGACGAGGTCACCGCCGACAGAGTCGAGAACGTGGTCGGCTCCCAGCGCCAGCACCGTCTCGTGCTTGCCCGGCGAGGCGGTGGCGATGACCGTCGCACCGTAGTGCTTGGCCATTCTCACCGCGGCCTGGCCCGTCGCGCCCGCCGCGGCGTGGATCAGCACAACATGCCCGGCAGCGATGCCGCCCAGAGGCTTGAGCGCGGCCAGCGCGGTGGGCCAGTTCACGACCAGCCCCAGCGCCTGCTGCTCCGTCCAGCCCGCGGGCACCGGTACCGCCCCAGCCGCGGGCAGCACCATGTACTCGGCGAAAGCGCCGGTTCCGACGCCGACGACGCGCGCCCCCGGTTGCGGGCCGGTCACCGCCTCGCCCACCGCGACGACCTCACCGGCGGCCTCGAAACCCGCCAGGTACGGTGGCCGCGGCCCGTCCAGGAAGGTGCCGTGGGCCTTGGAGATGTCGGCGAAGTTGACCCCGGCTGCGGTGACGCGGATCAGGACCTCGCCCTGGCCGGGGCTCGGCACCGGCGCGCCGGTGATCAGACGCATGTCCTGCGGGCCGTTGAGGGAAGTCTGCTGCAGCGCGCGCATGGTCGCGGGAATGCTCATTGGCGATCAGCCTTCTTTCTCGGCGTACATGAGGGAGACCGACCGGCCCGTCACGCGGGCCGCGCCTCCCACCATGTAGACCGCGGCCACCACAAAAGGAATCGGCATCACCGCGCGAGGAGTCCGGCACGCTGTGGCTGGACGGCAAGGACAACCGCCCCCGGCCCGCCCCGCCACCGGCTACCGCCGCGCGCCGGCCCGCGAAACGGAGCGGGCCGCGACGGCCGCCGCGAACGCGGAGATCACCGGGTGCGGGCGCCGCCCGTCGCCGGCCAGCTCCGGCTGGAACAGCGTGCCCAGGAAGAACGGATGCCCGGGCAGCTCGGCGACCCGCGCCATCCCGTTGAGCCCGTCCCCGCCCCGGTCGCCGTCGCCGGCATGGCCGGAGAAGACCAGCCCGTGCTCACTCAGCACGCGCTCGTAGCGCTCGCTGAGCCCGTAGGAGCAGCTGTAGGCCTCGACGGTCGAGGACGCGCCCATGATCTGCTCGATCAGCGAGCCCGGCGCCAGCCGCACCACGCCCTCGTGCCCGGCCAGCGAGCACCGCAGCGGCATGATCAGCACATCCTCCTCGTCCGCGGCGGCGGCCGGGGTGTTCTCGGCGTGGGCCACCCGCAGCCCGCACACGCCGCGCGCGTACTCCAGCAGCATGTGCTGGAACCCGCCGCACGTCCCCAGGAAGGGGATGCCGTGCTCGCGGGCGGTGCGCGCCGCGCCGACGGCCCCCTCCTCGCTGAGGTACGGGCTGCCGGGCACGACCCAGATGCCGTCGAAGGCCTCCAGGTCACGGGCGTCGGGCGTGGGAATCCAGTAGGCGTCCAGCGCGACGCCGTCGCGCTCGCGCAGCGCCTCCAGCAGCAGCGGGACGCGGGTGTGGGCGCGGACACCGGGGGAGCGGTCACCGACCAGGGCGATTCTCATGCCGTCATCGTGGCCCGCCGCCCTGCTCCAGCGCCAACGATGATGTCTGCACCTGCTATAAGCATCACTGATGGACCCTCATCTGTTGCGCACGTTCGTGGCCGTGGCCGAGGCCGGCTCCTTCTCCGCCGCCGCCGAACGCCTCGGCTACACCCAGTCCGCCGTCTCCCAGCAGATCGCCGCCCTGGAGGCGGATCTGGGGCTGCCCCTGCTGCGGCGCCGCCCCGTCGAGCCGACCGAGGCGGGCGCGCGGCTGCTGGAGCACGCCGGCCCGCTGCTGCTGCGCCTGCGCGCCGCCCGCGCCGACGTGCTGCGCACCGCCGCGCTGCCCGCCCACCGGCTCACCCTGGCCGTGGCGCCGCTGGCCCTCAACCCGGTGCTGGCCGCGCGGCTGGCGCGGGCCCGCGCCGAGCAGCCGCGCCTGCGGGTGCGGCTGCGCACCGTGGGCCGCGAGCAGGTGGCGGCCCAGGTCGCGGCGGGCGAGGCCGATCTGGGGCTCACCGACGGCATCACCGCCCCCAACGACCCGCTGCGCCTGCCGGAGGCGGGCCCCATGACGACGGTCGGGGTGTCGGATGAGGAGCTGGTGGTGGCGCTGCCGCCCGGCCATCCGCTGGCGGGCCGGGCGGGGCTGCGGCTGGCCGACCTGATCGACGCCCGCTGGCTGGCCACGCCGTTGTGCCCGCTGCGGCGGCTACGGGATCTGGTGGGCGACGGTTTCCGGGCCGCGCTGGACTACCGGGGCGACGACGTGCAGACCGTGCGCAACCTGGTGGCCGCCGGGCACGGCCTGACGCTGCTGCCCGCCTCGGCGGGGCCGGGCGTGCCGCTGGCGGCCCCCCGGCTGGTGCACCGGGTGGAGCTGCTGCACCCGGCCCTGCCGCCGGGACCGGCGGCCCGCCTGGCGGCCGCCCTGTCCCCCTGAGGGTCCCCGCGACAGCTCAGCCGCGCCCGTGCCAGCCGTCCACCCCGCCGGGAACGGGCGCGTCCGGGTCGTAGGGGACGCGGGTGAAGACGAAGGTGTTGAGGTCGAGGTGGTCGGGCGCGACCCGCAGCGTCTCACCCGCGTAGTAGCCCTCCAGCCCCACCCACGTGCCGTCCTCGCGCGGCGCGAACCGCGAGGCCCTGCCGGGCCCGTTCATCGGCGCCAGCGACAGCATCCGTCCCGGCAGCAGCCGCAGCACGTACGGGGACGGCCCCCAATGCCACACCCCGGTCAGCGCCAGCAGCTCCGGCTCGGCGGGGCAGGCACGCCATTCCCGCGGCAGCCGCGGCTCGTGCTCGGCCAGGATGTCCAGCAGGTCCAGCGGCAGCGACCGGCTCACGCCGGAGGTGACGTTGGCCAGGTACAGCACGCCGACCCGCTCGGCCGGGTCGGCCCACACCGTGGCCAGGAACCCGGGCATCGACCCGGTGTGCCCGGCCAGGCGCCGCCCGGCGTGCCGGGTCAGTTGCAGGCCCAGGCCGTAACCGCTGCTCCAGGCGTCGCCGTCGTCGACGGTGGCCGGCTCGCGCATCTCCGCCAGCGTGGCGGGCGCCAGCACGCCGCCGGTGTCGCCGGCCACGAACGCCGCCCACCTGGCCAGGTCGGCGGCCGACGACCACAGCTGCCCGGCCGGCCCCATCGCCCCGGCGTCGTGCTCCGGCTCACGCAGCAGCACGTCGGCGTACGGGTGGACGGCGTAGCCGGTGGCGTGCGGCTTCCTCGGCCGGGCGGTGGTGGCCTCCATGCCCAGCGGCGTCAGGATCTCCTCCTGTACGGCCCGCAGCCACGGGACGCCGCGCAGCCGGGCGACCAGCTCGCCCAGCAGCGCGTAGCCGACGTTGCTGTAGTGGTAGCGGCGGCCGGGCCGGTGCTTGAGGTCGCCGGCCGACAGCCGGCCCAGCAGCGCCTCCGGCGGCAGGCCGGGGGTGCGCTCCCACCAGGCGGTGGGCGGCTCGGCGCTCAGCCCGCCGGTGTGCGACAGCAGCTGCGCGATCGTCACCTCACCGATCGGCGCCTCGGGCACGTGCTTGCCGACGGGGTCGAGCAGGTCCAGGCGCCCCTCGTCGCGCAGCCGCATGACGGCCACGGCCACCAGCGACTTGGTGATCGACCCCAGCCGGTACTGGGTCGCGTCGGTGGGCGGCGAACCCTCTCCACCGCTGTTGATGGGGCTCTCGCCGTCGATGCGGCCGCGCGCCCCGAACCAGGCCGTCCGGCCGTCGCGGACGATGGCCGCCACGATCGACGGCACCCGGTTGCGGGACTGGTCCTCGGCCAGACGCCGCAGCAACGCCCGCCCGGCCGCCGATCCCACCGCCGATCCGGCCGCCCCATGTCCGGAGCCGGTGTGGTCGTCCGCCGAGGGGTGGGCCGAAAGACCGAGCGTGTCGTCCATGACCGTCCACCCTACCGGCCGGTCCGCCGCCCGGAAGGAGATCAGCCCAGGCCCCGATCACCTCCGCCTGAGCCGGCCGGCCGGCGGATACCGTCCGCCGTGTGCCGACAGGTCGGCGCCGACCTGGACGCCGGTGGCGATGTGGCGGGCGCTGGAGAGCGAGGCCGGTCCGCGCGAGGAGGCCAAGGCTGAGCACCTGGCCGGCCGGGTCAGGTATCGCCGCACATCAAAGGCCTAGGTCGTGATCAGTGAGGCGGTCAGGTGGTCGCGGAAGCGGCGGGCCGCCTCGGACACGTAGGCCCCCTCCCGCCAGACCAGCCAAAGGACCCGCTCGGCGCCGGGAGCGGCCAGCGGTACGGGCGAGAACGGCGCCCGCGAGGCCGCCAGCGGCGAGCGGAGGTACCAGGCGGGGCCGAACCCCACTCCGAGCCCGGCGCTGACCATCTCGATGGCCGTGGTGGCCTCGTCGATCTCGCAGGCGACCACCAGTTCCAGCCCGGCCTCGGAGAAAAGCCGCTCGGCCAGCGTGCGCTGCCAGATCCCCGGCCGGGTGGTGACGACGGGTTCGCCCGCGAGGTCGGCCATGGCCACCTCCCGCCGGCCGGCGAGCCGGTGCCCGAGCGGCACGGCGAGCAGGATCTCCTCGCGCAGGAGTTCCTCATGGACGAGCCCCGGCCCGTCGAGCACCTCGGAGGCCAGGCAGAAGTCGACCTGTCCCTCGCTCAGCCGCTCCGTCATGACCTCCGGGTTCGCCTGGAAGAGACGTACGGCGATGCCTGGATGCTCGGCGATGAAGCTCTTGACCGGTTCGGTGACCGTGAGCAGCGTCTCCGAGGCGAGCGAGACGCTGCCGCGGGCCAGCCCGGCGGCGTCGGCGAGTTCGCGCCTGGCGTCGTCCAGCTCGGCCAGGGCCCTGTTCACCCGGCGCAGGAATGCGGCGCCGAACCGGTTGAGGCGGATCCGCCTGCCGTGCCTGTCGAACAGGGGCACGCCCAGGTCGGACTCCAGGCGCGCGATGGTCCGGCTGAGCGAGGGCTGCGCGACGCGGAGTTCCTCGGCCGCCCTGCTGATGTGCTCATGGCGCGCCACAGCCTGGAAGTAGCGCAGCGACAGCAGATCCATTATGCCTCTACAGCTATGAAGATATGGAGAAACCGGTCTTGGACAGCATATAGGGGACCTTCTAGAGTCATCCACGAGAATTCAATCGTTGGAGGTTTCGTGCCCTTCGGGTATCTGTTCCCTGTGGCGCTCGCCGCTGTCGGCACGCTGTTCGCACTGCGGCCGGTGCCGTTCTCACGCCCGCTCGGCCGTACGAGCTACTACTTCGGCCTGGCCGCCAACGAGCTGCCGTTCGCGGCCTTGTTGTGGATGCTGCTGTTCCCGACGGCGCTGGCGATCACCGATGGTGACATCGACTCGGCGGGCGGCTGGGCGATCGTCGCCGTGGCCGCCGTGACCGCGATCGGGCTCGCAGTCATCGCCTACCGCGGGCTGGGCGAGCGGGGCAGGATCGAGCGCGCCATGACAGAAGGGCTGGGCGCCGACTGGCGTGCCGCCATCGACGCCGACCTCGGCGCTGGACTGCGGCGTCGTCGCCCGTGGGCCCGCATCCTGCTGCTGCCCATCGTCAAGCGCCGGCTGGATGTCCGGCGCGTGGCCAACCTCTCCTACGGCGACGCGGGCCGCCGAAACCTGCTCGACCTCTACCACCACCGCTCGCGCCCGCAAGGCGCACCCGTGATGATCCACCTGCACGGCGGCGGCTACTCCGGCGGCCACAAGAACAGCCAGTCGCTTCCCCTGCTCTACCACCTCGCCGGCCGGGGATGGGTGTGCATCAGCGCCAACTACCGGCTACGGCCCCAGGCTCAGCACCCGGACCACCTGATCGACCTCAAGAAGATCATCGCCTGGGTGCGCGAGCACGCCCACGAGTACGGCGCCGACCCCTCGACGGTGTTCGTCGCGGGCAGCTCGGCGGGCGGGCACATGGCGGCGCTGGCCGCGCTCACCCAGAACGATCCCGCCTTCCAGCCGGGCTTCGAGGACGCCGACACCACCGTGACCGGCGCCATCTACCTGAACGGCTGGTACGGCACCTACTTCGGCCAGGGACCCGAATCCTCGCCGCTGGCCCACATCACACCGGACGCACCGCCGTTCCTCGTGGCCCACGGCGACCTGGACCCGCAGGTGCCCGCGGCCGATGCCCGGCACTTCGCCGACCGGCTACGCCAGACCTCGGCCGCCCCCGTCGTCTACGCCGAACTACGCGGCGGCAACCACGCCTTCGACCTGTACCACTCGGTCCGCTTCGAGGCGGTCGTCGACGCCATCGAGGGCTTCACCGCCTGGGTGAGAACACGGGAAAGAAGAGCCGTGGCCGGCCAGCCGGGACCCCGGCCGACGGGACTTCCGTTGATCCCCGACGCCGCGGTCAACGCGGCGCAGCGGCGTCGAACACGTCCAGAATGACCTTGGTGGCGTCCAGCTCCCGGCTGGTCGAGCCGAGCCGCCGCACCTCGATCGGCCCCGGCCAGGTGTGACCGGCGCCGCGCAACGTGTACAGCCGCACCGACGCGCCGCCGCGACAGCCCGTCCAGCGGCGCAGCCGCACCCCCGGCGCCGGCGCCGAGACGACGTCGCCGGTGCAGCCCAGCGCCCGCGCCCATCCCTTCGCGCTGTCCTGCACCGGGGGCAGCACCACCAGCCGCGCCAGGCCGCGCCGCTCGGAGGAGTTCTGGAACGGATGGCCGCCCTCGTAGGGGACGACCTGGTCGGCGGTGCCGTGGAAGGCCAGCAGGGTCAGGGGCGCGGGACGCTCGCACGGCGGCACGATGCTCAGCCCGGCCACCGCCGCGACCCCGGCCAGCCGGCCGTTCATGGCGCAGGCCAGCGCGGCGGACATGCCGGCGCCGAACGACATCCCGGCCGCGAACACCCGGCGCCGGTCCACGCACGCCCCCCGCTCCACCCGCTCCAGCAACGCCGTCAGGAAGCCGGTGTCGTCGGGTCCGTAGGCGTGCGGCAGCGTCCAGCCGATCCGCCCCTCGGCGGTCTGCGGGGTGATGACGAGGTAGCCGCGCCTGGCCCCCTCGCGGGGCAGGCGGCTGTAGGCGGCCTGCTGGGCGGCGTCGGAGCCCAGGCCGTGCAGGTCGAGCAGGACGGGGTGGGGGCCGCGCCCGCGCGGCAGCGCCAGCAGGTACACGCGCCGCAGCCCGCCGTAGTCGATGGTGTTGCGGCCCTGGCGCAGCGCGGGCCCGCCGCCCGCGCACCCGCCGCCGGCCGTCGCGCTCACCCCGGGGGAGGCGGCGGCGGACAACGACGGCGAGGACGACGGAGTGGGGGACGTGCGCGAGGGGGAGGGCGACGCGGACGGGTCACCGCCGCCGCCCGAACACCCCGCCGCCACCAGCAGCGCCCCGCACAGCAGCGCGCTGCCGAACCGCCGCAGACGGCCGGCCCGCGAGCGCCGCCTGCCAGGATCTGCGTCCATGACACCCCCCTCCTCGTGATCCTGCCACCCCGGCCCCCACGCCACGCGTAAGGCTGGGGTGGCGACACTCAGCCGTTCGCCTCGATCCACAGCCGGACCGCCAGGACCAGGCCGACCAGGGCCGCCAACCGGCGCACGACAGCGGCCGGCAACCGCCGGGCCAGGCGCGGGCCGAGGGTGGCGCCGGCGAACATGCCCGCCCCCAGCGGCACGACGGCCGCCCACTCCACGGCCCCGAACACGGTGAACGCCGCGGCCGAGACGAGCGCGGAAGCGCCGATCAACATGTTCTTCAGGGCGTTGGCGGTGGGCAGCCGCGGCTCGGCGGTGATCAGCAGCAGGGCGAGGATCATGACGCCGGACCCGGCGCCGAAGTAGCCGTTGTACACCGACATCACCAGCAGCACGCCAGGCAGCGCCACGGCGCCCGCGCCCGGCCGGCGGCCGCGGCGGCGCCGTTCGTGGAATCGCTGCTGGCCTTTCCCATCGGTCCGGTCCTGGGCGGCTGGCTGCTGAACCATTTCTGGTGGGGCTCGGTCTTCCTCATCAACATCCCCGTCGT
>NZ_JBEXDT010000126.1:0-20372 GCF_040605905.1 Nonomuraea sp. NPDC005501
CTCTTCGGTTGTGGGTGGAGGCGGCCTGCTGGGGGTGGGCGTGGAGGCCGCGCGCGGCGGCCGGGGGGGCGCGCCGGGGGGGCGGGGGGGGGCGCGGGCACAGCCGCCCCCACAACCGCCCGGCCAGCCGCCCCTCCCCCGGCCCGCCACCCGTGCCGCCGGCCGGCGAGTCCACGGCCGGTGGGTTCGCGGCCGGCGGGTCCGCGGCCGGCGGGTCCGCGGCCGGTGGCAGGGCGTCGACGAGGCCCGCGATGAGGCGGCGGCCGGTGGCGGCCACCGAGACGGGATCGAGCTGGTGGCGCAGCGAGTCGGACGCCCCCAGCACGGTGGTGATCACCTGGAGCCGGTCGAGCGGCGACAGGTCGGCGGGCAGGCCCCGCTGCGCCTGCACGGTGGCGCGCAACGCCTCGGGCTCGCTCTCCCAGACGGCCTCCGGCCGGCCGGACGGGTCGCCGCTCCAGAGCCACTCGGCGACCGCCTCGAAGCCTGCCGTCCGCGCCAGCACGAGCGCGTCGCGCCCCCGGTAGTAGGGCCGGTCGAGGCCGAGGGCCGTGACGCCCGACTCGACGACCAGCTCCGGCGGCTGCCCACGCGGCCGCCCGCGCCGCGCCAGCCGCTCGATCTCGCCGGCCTCGAACAGGCTCCTGCGGTCGTCGCCGTGCCGCCGCGTGAGCAGGCCGCGGCTGACGTACGCGTAGAGCGTCGCCGGCTTCACGCCGAGCCGCTCGGCCGCCGTGGCGGCGTCGATCCACTCCACGTCCGGCCTCCGCCCTTCACCTCTATGTTGAGGAAAATCAATATTGATACACATTGAACGGCCATGTCAACGTGAGGACATGCCCCAGATTCACTTCCTCGACGTGACGAACCGGGACGGCGTGCAGACCGCGCGCACCGGCCTGTCCAAGTTCGGCAAGACCATGGTCAACTTCTATCTGGCCAAGCTCGGCGTGGCGCAGTCCGAGATCGGGTTCCCGTTCCTGTTCCACGAGGTCCCGTACGTCAGAGCGCAGGTGGCCCTGGCCGAGGCCGGCGCGTTCGGCGGCCTGCGGCTGTCCGGCTGGTGCCGGGGCGTGACGGCGGACGTGGAGCGCGCGGCGCCCCTGGGCCTGCGCCACTACAACCTGTCGATCTCGACCTCCGACTACATGATCCAGAACAAGTTCCGGGGCCGGCTCGACCGTGACGCGATCGTCCGGGAGATGACCGCCGCCGTCCGGGCCGCCAAGGACGCGGGCGCCGAGACGGTCGGCGTGAACGCGGAGGACGGGTCGCGCACGGACGCCGGGTTCCTGACGGAGTTCGCGCTGGCGGCCAAGGAGGCGGGCGCCGAACGGGTGCGGTACTGCGACACGATCGGCGGCGACACGCCCGGCCGCATCCGGGAGCGGTTCGCCGGGCTGGCCTCGGCCACCGGCATGCCGGTCGAGACGCACTGCCACAACGACCTCGGGATGGCCGTGGCGAACTCCGTCTCCGGCGCTCTCGGCGACCTGGAGGCCGGGCAGGACGCGTGGGTCAACACCTGCGTCAACGGCGTCGGGGAGCGCTCGGGCAACGCCGACCTGCTGTCCACGATCCTGGCCTTCCGGCACGGGTTCGGGCTGGAGGCGAAGGACGCGGTGATCGGCGACCCGATCGACCTGTCGTGGGCACGCCGGTTCGGGCTGTGGGCGGCGTACGCGCTGGGCCAGCCGCTGCCGTACAACCAGGTGGGGGTGGGCCGGAACGCGTTCGCGCACGAGAGCGGCATCCACGCGGACGGCGCGCTGAAGGACCACGGCAACTACGAGCTGTACGACGAGGCGACGCTCGGGCCGTTCCCGGAGGACTGGCACGCCCGGGCCGGGCGGGTGGTGCTGACCGGCGAGTACGGCGGCAAGGCGGGGTTCCGGCACGTCATGGAGGGGCTGGGCGCCGAGGTGGGCGACGAGGACCTGACGTTCCGGCTGGTGCAGCTCTGCAACGCGATGACCGGCCGCCCGCTCACCGACGACGAGCTGCGGCTGATCGCCGCCCACCCGCGAGAGCTGTCGCTGCTGTTCCCCGGCTACGAGGCCGCCTGAGCCGGGCCCCCGTTCCCCGTGACGCGGCCGCCCGAGACGGGCCCAGGTTCCCCGTGACGCGGCCGCCTGAGACGGGCCGTGCGGCGTGCGCCGGCGGCCGAACCGGCCGGATGGCGCCGCCGACGCCGCCGCGCCCGCCGCCGTCCACGGCCGCCCGGTAGACCGGCGCCTCGCCGACATCAACGCCCCCTCTCCCGTTCCGGCTCTTGACGGGCTCTCCCTTCCAGTGAGAACGTTACCAACGCATTGTTGAGAACGTTCTCAAATTCTTGAGAAGCGAACGGAGAGACCGTGACCGACCAGCTGCCGCTCAAGCCCATCGAGTCCGACCTGACGGAGAAGGCGCGCCAGACCATCAGCCAGCGTCCCCAGCTGGAGGAGCTCGTCGCGGAGGCCATCGGCAAGGGCCTGCGCAACGTGTTCTTCGTGGGCGCGGGCGGCTCGCTCATCGCCGCCTACCCCGGCCACTACCTGCTGGAGCGCGAGGACACCGTCCCCGTCTACAAGCTCCAGAGCGACGAGCTGAACACCGGGCGCACCAAGCGGCTCGGCGAGGGCTCGCTGGTCTTCCTCGCCTCCTACACGGGCAAGACCAAGGAGACCGTGGCCGCCGCCCAGTACGCCCGCAGCACGGGCGCCACCGTGGCCGTGATCAGCAAGGAGGGCGGTCCGCTGGCCGAGGCGGCCAACGTCGCCTTCACCGGTCAGAGCGACCTGTTCCTGCAGCTCGCCGCGTACGCCGTCATGCGGCAGAGCGGCGTCGAGCGTGACTGGGCGCTGCTCGACCAGGCTCTGGAGGCGTTGCCCGAGGCGCTGCTGTCGGCCGCCCAGGAGCACGAGGACCGGGCCCGGACCGTCGCCGAGACGCTCAAGGACGAGCCCATCACCTACGTCCTCGGCTCCGGCCCCAGCTACAACTGGGCGTACGGGCTGGCCATGTGCTTCCTGCAGGAGATGCAGTGGAAGCACGCGGCGGCCTTCAACTCGGGCGAGTTCTTCCAGGGCGCGTTCGAGGTCGTCAACGACGACGTGGCGGTCATCAACCTGCTCGGCGAGGACGCGTCGCGGCCCATGGCCGAGCGGGCCAAGCGCTTCCTCGACACGTACGCGAGCAAGAAGACCTTCCACATCGACACGAAGAGCCTGACGCTGCCGGGCATCCCGGCGGAGCTGCGCGGCGAGGTGTCGCCGCTGGCGATCGCCGTGCTGATGGACCGGGTGGCCCGTCACTACGAGGCCGTGCGCGGCCACGACCTGGACAAGCGCAACTACATGTTCAAGGTCGACTACTGATCCCGTACACGGAGACGACGACCCCCCGCCGGCGCTCCGGCGGGGGGCCCGTCATGGAAGGAGACCGTTTGCCCGTCGAGCTGGTGATCTTCGACTGTGACGGCGTGCTGGTCGACAGCGAGCGCATCTCGGTCCGTGTCGGCACGGCGGCGCTGCGCCGGCTGGGGTGGGACATCGACGAGCGCGAGTACGCCGCCAGGTTCGTGGGGTGCAGCGACGAGCACTGGTGGCGCGAGGTGGGCGCGAACGTCCCGCCGGGCTGGCGGGAGCGGCTGGCGGAGGAGCACGACACGGCCATGGAGGCCGGGCTGACGCCGGTGCCGGGCATGCCCGAGGCACTGGAGGGCCTGACCGTGCCCGCGTGCGTCGCCTCCAACGGCGGGCACGCCAAGATCGCGCGCAGCCTGCGGCTGACCGGCCTGGCCGCGCGCTTCGCCGGCCGCGTCTTCAGCGCCGAGGACGTCGCCCGGGGCAAGCCGGCCCCCGACCTGTTCCTGCACGCCGCCGCCACCATGGGGACGCCGCCGGAGCGGTGCGTGGTGGTGGAGGACAGCCCCTTCGGGGTGCGGGCCGCGCGGGCGGCGGGCATGCGCTGCCTGGCGTTCACGGGAGGGCTCACGCCTCCGGAGCGCCTGTCCGGGCTGGGCGCCACGAACCTGTTCGACGACCCCGCCGCCCTGCCGGGCCTCGTCGCCTCGCTGGCCTGACCCGGGAACCGGCCATCAAGCGGACACGCTGCCCGGCGGACCGTCACCCCGCCCGCCCTCGCGTACGGTGGCCAGCTCCGTCTCCACCGCCCGGGTGAGAGGGTGGCCGGCTCCCCGGACCCGCCTGGCGGCGACGAGCAGGTCGTCCAGCTCGCGGGCGGCGTCGGACCGGTGATCGACCTCGGACAGGAAACGGGCCAGGTCCAGCCGGGCCTCCAGTACGTCTGGATGGTCGGGGCCGTGCGTCCGCTTCAGGGTCTCGACGACGTTCCGCAACGCCGGCACGGCGTGAGCGTGCCCCTCGAGGCGCGCCTCCACGAGAACGAGCCCCCACCGAGCGTCCCAGGCCCATTGGTGTTCCGGCTGCCCCACCCGCTCCCATGCCGCGATGATCTTCCGGAAGAGGGTCTTCGCCTCGGCGAGCCGGCCTCGCACCGTGATGACGAAGCCGAGGTTGACCTCGGTGAGCAGGGTGTCGGGGTGGTCCCGGCCCAGCACTCGCGCCTGTACGTCCGCCACGTCCTGATAGCCCGCCTCCGCCTCCTCGTGCCGTCCCCGGGCGGCGATCTGCCAGGTCAGGTTGAAGCGTGCCTTCAGCGTCTGCGGGTGCTCCGCGCCCAGAACGCGCGTCCTGTCCTCCACCAGCTCGCGGAAGGCGCGCTCGGCCTCCTCGTACCGTCCCTGCTCCCCTACCGCCCGTAACCAGTAGTACCGGCTGTCCAGCGTCTCCGGGTGGTCGGGCCCGAGGGTGCGCAGGCGCGCCTCGAAGACCTCGCGACAGGCGATCTCGGACTCGGTGAACCGCCCGAGGTTGCCCAGCATGCGCGCCACCTCGTGGCGCGTGGTCGTCGTAGCCGGGTGGTCCTTTCCCAGCACACGCTCGCGCCGCTTGAGCACGCGTTGGTAGAGGTGCATCGCATCGAGGTAGCGTCCCCTCCCGATGAGCGCGTGCGCCGTCTCGTGCTGGGCGGCTAGCGTGTCGGGATGGTCCGCGCCGAGTACCCGGCTCCGGAGCTTGTGCGTTTCGCGGAGCTCCCGCTCGGCTTCCACGCTGTGACCCATGCAGCTCAGAACGGCGCCAAGCGCGTACCGCAGGTCCAGGACCGCACGGTGGTCGCCACCGAGCCCTTCGGCTTGTCGCAGCGCCGCGGCGGCGATCTCCATGGCTCCGCCGTACTCGCCGCTGCGCTTCAACGCTCGGCAGAGCCTCGCCGCGGACCGTGCGATCGCGGCGAGGGCGTTGTCGTCGACGATAGCGGGCGCGAGGCCCACCAGCTCGGCGACGTGTGGCAGCAGGCTCGCCCAGACGGGCCAGTGGGCCGGCTCATCGTGTCTGAGATGTTCGGTGACGGCCTCCATCGCCGCTGCCGCGACGGAGGTGATCCCGGTCGTCAGCCTCAGGCGGCAGGCTGCCGCGACGATCGGATGCACCACCACTCCAGGGCGCACGTGGCCGGGTACCGGAGCGGTGTCGATGAGGTTCATCGACGCGAGCGCCTCGAGCCCCGGCCGTACCCGGCGCCGGTCCTCGCACACGCGGCCGAGGACAGCCGGGTCGAGGAGCGCGGGGTGGATCTCCATGGACGGCGCGAAACACGACAGCGTCCGCAGCAGGGGACGGGCCTGGCCGTGGCCGTGCGCCGCCAGCGCGTCCAGCGACACCTCCCAGGTGTCGACCACGGGTGACTCCCCCATCAGGGACGGGAAGCGGTCGTCAAGGGCGCGGAGGTAGGTGACGAAGGTCCGTTCCTCCGTGAAGGGCGAAGCGATGTGCGCGCCCGCATGGGCGAGTGCCAGCGGCAACCCGCCGAGGCGGCCCGACAGCGCGGCCGCCTCCTGCTCGCTCCCGCCGTCCGGCACGAGGTCGAGCAGCGCGCGCCCGCCGTCCGGCGCGTGGAGCGGACGCATCGTGTGCAGGACGCCGTGCCTGCCCCAGGCCGACGGGTCGGACACCCGGCTGGTCACCACGATGGAGCCGGCCATGGTGGGCCGGAGCCACCCCGTTCCGTCGCGTGCCTCCGCACCAGCGACGGTCAATGCGGACAGATCATCGGCATTGTCGAGGACCAACAGCCAGCCCCTCCGCTCCTCCAGTCGGCTCCACAGCAGGTCGGCGGGGTCACGCCGGCCGGCGCGGGCCTCCTCGACCTGGCCGATCGACGCTCCCAGCTCCAGAGCGAGGCCTAGGAGCGATCCCGTCACGGCGGCGGCATGTGACGCGTTGACCCACCAGACGTCGCGTCCCCGCCCCTGGGCGTGGTCGGCCAGCGCGAGCGCCGCGGTCGTCTTGCCCGTGCCGCCCAGCCCCGTCAGCACGTGGAAACGGCCGTCCGGCGCCTCCAGCGCGTTCACCAAGGTGGCGATGACATCGCCCCGTCCGCGTATTCCTCCCAGACGCCCCGTCGGAACCCTGAAGGCCAGAAGCGCCGAAGAAGCGGGCTGATCTTCTGGTTTTCCGGCTGTGGGTTCGGAGCCTTCCTCCAGGCGCGCGGGAGAGGGGGCGGACTCCGGCAGAGGGGGCGTGCGCCTCAGCTGGAACACAGCCACGATCACCGCGAGAACGGCCGCGCAGGTGCCCACCACGGTGAGCGCCGTCACCGGATCCATATCTGGATTTTACGAACGACAGCCGGCATGCGCAGGCTTTGCCGTCCGATCTGCCGAGAGGCCGCACCTGTGACGGTCTCCATGGGGCGGGTCACGACCGGGGACTCTTGTCCCGGAGAGTCGGCACGAGCTGCTGCCGTTCGCTCCGCGCGAGAGGGAGACCCTGGCCGCCTCGCGCCCGGCACAGCGCCATCCCGAGCCGGCTGGTCTGACCCGTCAGGCGAGCGTGGAGACCAGCCAGGCCACGGTGCCACGGAGACCGGCCCATGCCTGCTCGCTGTCGGCCCCGCCGTCGTGCGGCGCGCGGAACCGGACGGCGAAGGCGGCCACGTCGTCGAGCGCCCACCGCAGCCGGTAGCCGGCCAGGACCGACGGGTCGGGACGGTGACCGGTCGCCTCGGCGTAGCGGTCGAGGTCGGCCTGGTCCTCCGCGACGTGCCACAGGTCGCGCTCGGGCGGCGCGAGCCCCACGGTGTCCCAGTCGATGAGCAGGCTGCGGTCACCGAGCGTGAGCACATTGCCGGGATGCGGCTCGCCGTGGGTCACGACGTGCCGGCGTCCGTCCAGCTTCCCGGTCAGCCGGTCCAGCTCGGCGAGCCGGCCGCGCAGCGCGCCCGCGTGGGCGGACAGCAGGGCCCGTGTGGGCTCCCCGAACGGTCCGCCGCGCCAGGCCGCCGCCCGGTCGTCCTGTGTGTCGTCCAGTGCCTGTTCCAGGTCGACGCGGTGCGGCAGGGCCGACGGGGCGACGGTGAGTGAGGCGGGGGGCTCCGCCTGGTGGAGACGGGCCAGCAGGTCGATGACGCGGTGCCGCGCGGAGGGTGTGAGGGGGCGGCCGTAGCGGCCCGGTGTGCCGGGGACGAACCGGAGGACACTTATGGCGTGACGGGTCCCGAGTCGCCGCACGGTCTCGCCGCCCGTGGCGGCTCGCAGGGGCGCCACGACGAAGTCGAGCCCGCTGTGTTCGCACAAGTGGGCGGCGGCGTCCATGGCCCGCCTCAGGCCACGGTACGCGGCCTCGGGCCCGTCGCCGAGATACCCCTTCGAACCGAGATCCGCCACGGTGACGAACCATTTGCGCCCAGCGGGAACGGCCTCGGGGGCGGCCTCCGCCATGGGCGCGGTAGCGGTCCAGTGGTAGTCGCCGAAGCCGACAGGCGAGTACTCCAGCGACACCGCAGGCCCGATCCGCCACGCCTCCAGGGCATGCCGCACGTCCTCGTCACCGACGCCCTCCAGCCGCTCCTGCATGCCCCGAGACTAGCCAGCCGTCCAAGGCACCGGCATCACCCCGACCATGAGTAACCGGCCGACGGGAAAGCGGGGCCGAACTCCTGTTGCGAAAGATCGACGATCTCGTACGCGGCGACGTCGGCGGCCGGCTGCGGGGGCGTCAGCGGGCATCACGGCGCAGCCGTCCAGGACGCGGGGTCCCGCGCTCCTTTTCGCCGTACGGTGAACGGGTGCCTCGCATCGGTTTCATCCACCGTCATTGCGGGTGATCCGGGGCCGGCGAGAGGGGTGTAGGGGGTTTGCGATCGATGGAACCGCCAGGGGAGCGGATCGTGGGCCGGGCCGCGGAGCTGGCGGCGATCGACGAGCTCATCGAAGCTGCGGCCGACGGCCGGGGCGCGGCCGTGATGATCGTCGGCGAGGCGGGGATCGGCAAGTCGCGGTTGCTGGCAGAGGCGTCGGCCCGGGCGTCGGCGGCGGGCATGGAGGTGCTGGCGGGCCGGGCGGTGCCGGCGGGCGGCACGTACCGGGCGCTGGCCACCGCGTTGGTCGGGCGGTTGCGGGATGCCGTGCTCGCGGGGGACGCCGAGCTGCGGCCCTATCGGGCGGCGTTGGGCAGGATCATCCCCGATTTCGGGTCGGCCGGCGATGCCGGGAAGGCCGACACGATGGTGGATCCCGCCGTGGTGGTCGGGGAGGGCGTGCTGCGACTGCTGCGCGTGGTCGGCGCGGGAGGCGGATGCCTGCTGGTGCTGGACGACCTGCACTGGGCCGACCCGGACACGCTCGCGGCCCTGGAATACCTGGTCGATCAGGTGGCCGACCAGCGGATCATGATCTGTGGGACGGCGCGTGAGGAGCCGCGAACCGCCGGTCAGATCGAGCGGATCGGCCGGCGGCCGGCCGTGAGGGTGCTACGGCCGGCCCGCCTGGACGCGGCCCAGGTGGCCGAGTTGGCCGGCGACCGGGCCGGGGTGCCGCTCGCCGCGGCGACCGCCGCGTTCGTGGTGGAGCGCTGCGACGGGCTACCGCTGCTGGTGGAGGAGCTGACGGCTGGGCTGCGCGAGACGGGCGTGGATCTGGCGGCCCCGCGGGAGGCGTTGACCGACATCGCGGTGCCTCCGACGTTGCGGGCGCTCGTCGGCGAGCGGATGGCGGCCCTGGCCGGGGAGCATCGCCGGTTGCTGCACGTGGCGGCGGTGGTGGGGGTGGACCTGGGCTGGGACGTGGTGGCCTCGGTGGCACAGGCGGACGAGCCGGTGCTGCTGGCGGGTCTTCGCGCCGCCACTCAGGCGCATCTGCTGCGCACCGAGGCCGGCGAGCTGACCTGGCGGCACGCGCTCACCCGGGAGGCGGTGCTGGCGGGTTTGCTGCCGCCGGAGCGCGCCGCGATGGCACGGCGCGCCGCGGAACTGCTCGACGGCGGTGGCGTCGGTGAGACCGACGTACGGGCCGCCGAGCTGCTGACCGCGGCAGGAGAGCATGAGCAGGCCGGCCGCATCCTGCTCCGGCTGGCCCGCCACGATCTCGCGCGAGGGGCGTTACGCAGCGCGCGGGCGCTGCTGGGTCTGGTGGAGGCCGCCGGTGCGATCCGCGTCGCGTGGGCCATCGAGCAGGTCCGGCTCCTGACGCTGGCCGGCGAGGTGGAAGCGGCATTGCGCACTGGGGAACAGGTCATCCACATCGCGACCGGAGACGAGTACGTCGAGCTTTGCCTGCAGTTGGCCCGTAGCTCCATGGTCGGCGGACGCCGGGCGGCGGCGATCCAGTATGCCGAGCGAGCCGGCCGGCCGCAGGATCCGCGTTTCGCCATCGTGCGGGCCGAAGCGGCCTACGCCGAGGGGGATCCGCGACGCGCCGGCGCGCTCGCCTCCGACGCGGTCGGCGAGGCCGAGCGCTCCGGCGGCGGCGAGTCTCTGGCGGGTGCGCTGCTGGTTCAGGGGCGCTGCCTGGCCCATCGTGACGCGGCCGCGGCGCGGGCGGCGTTCGGGCGGGCGGTGCAGGTGGCCGCCGAGTGCGGCCTGACCCCGCTGCGCGTGGCCGCCCTGTTCCACCTGGCCGCCGTTCAGCGTGAGCAGCCCGACCCGCCGGCCCTGGCCGAGTCCCGCGAGATCGCCGAGTCCGCCGGGCTGCTGGGACAGGTGGCCTCGATCGACCTGCTGGTGGCCGACCTGGCGCTGGTGGCGCACGGTCCCCGCGCCGGTGAGCCGGTGGCCCGCCGCTGTGCCGAGCTCGCGGCGCGGCTGCGGCTGACGAGCGTCCAGGCGGTCGCCGAGCTGTTCGTCGCGGCCGCCCGCGCAGGTGCCGGTGACCGCGACGGCATGGAGCGATGGCTGCGCCGGGCCGCAGCTCGACCGGACGCGCCGTGGGAGGTGCGGGCCGGTTGCGACCTGGTGCGGGCGATCTGCTCGGTGGTGGCCGGAGACCTGCCGGGCGCGGCCGCGCAGGCGGACGACGGCTCCACGCTCCTGGCCGGTCACGCCTCGGCCGCCCCCACCCACTGGTGGGGGCTGTGGCTGCTGCTGCGCGAAGTGACCGGCCAGGAGCCGCAGGACGCCCGCGCGGTGTTCCAGCACGCCCGGGCGGGCCGGCGGCGGGTCAACCGGGGTGCGCTGCATTATGCCGACGCCGTCGCCGCGGGCCGCGAGGGCAGAGCGGAGGAGTCGGCGCAGGCGCTGGCCCGCGGGGATGCGGCGATCGAGGCGCATCCGTGGTGGCATCGGCTGCTGCGGCTGCCGGTGTGGACCGCGGCGGTGACGGAGGGATGGGGCGACCCCGTACCTGGACTGCGCGCCGACCTGGCCTGGCACGAGCTCAACGACGACGCGGCTCTGGCGCGGCAATGCCGGGACCTGCTGCGGCAGGCCGGTGCGCCGTCCCGGCGCAGCACCGGCGCGAGCGTGCCGCCCGGACTGCGCGCCGCCGGGGTCACCGGCCGGGAAGCCGAGGTGCTCGCCCTGGTGGCCGAGGGACTGGGCAACGCGCAGATCGCAGCACGGCTGCACCTGTCCGTACGCACGGTGGAGACCCACGTCAGCCGGCTTCTGGCCAAGACCGGCGCGGCCGACCGGACCCAGTTGCGTACGTACGCGCCCGGCCAACATCAGTAGCCGGCACGGACGCGCGGCCGGCCGTGGCCCGGCGACTCTGGGACTGCGCCCGGCATCGAGCAGGCCGGCCGCACTCCTGACCGCCCGGCCATCCATCCCGACCATGAGGGAACGACACCCATGCCCCAAGACCCCCTGACGGCCCCGCTGTTCCCGCGAGCCTCGCGCTACCACCCCGACTGGATCCGCTCCAGCGTCAGCGGCGGAGCCAACTCGCTCTGGCTGGCCGAATGGCTCACCGAGGCGATGACGCTACAGCCCGGGATGCGGGTGCTGGATCTGGGCTGCGGCCGTGGCGCGTCATCGGTCTTCTTGCACCGCGAGTTCGACGTCCAGGTCTGGGCGACGGACCTGTGGTTCGACGCGGACGAGCGGCTGCACCGCATCCGCGACGCCGGCGCCGGCCACGCGGTGTTCCCGATCCACGCCGACGCCCGAGCTCTGCCGTTCGCGGCAGGCTTCTTCGACGCCGTCATCAGCATCGACTCCTTCGTCTACTACGGCACCGACGACCTGTACCTGAACTACCTGGCCCGGTTCGTCCGGCCGGGCGGCCAGATCGGCATCGCCGGCGCGGGACTGACCCAGGAGATCGACGGACCGGTCCCCGAGCATCTGCGGGGCTGGTGGGAGCCGAGCATGGCATGCCTGCACTCGGCCGGCTGGTGGCACCGCCACTGGGAACGCAGCGGCATCGCCTGCGTGGACCTCGCAGACACCATGACGGACGGCTGGAAGTACTGGCTGGAGTGGCAACGCGCGATCGCCCCGGACAACGAGGCGGAGATCAACGCCCTCACCGCCGATCGCGGACGCCACCTCGGGTACGTGCGCGCGGTGGCCCGGCGTCGATCGGACGCTGCGCTCGACGAGCCCATCTCCTCCATCCCCGTCACGTATGCGAAGCAGCCCGTATACCGCGCCTGAGCGGCTACGGCAAAGGAATCCGATGAGGAGCGGTGTCCGACGGCCTGAAAAGACGTCAGCAGCGCACCCGCCCGCTCCTCGGCATTGCCCTCTGCCGACAACTGTCCGGTGAATCTGCTTTTCACGTCGCGAGGCCGATCGGCCCGCACAAGAAAGAGAAAAGAAAGGAACACGGTAATGACGACCGTTTCACTCAAGAAGCGCTCCTGGTCGGCAACCCGGATCGGCGGTATGGCCCTGGCGGTCGGCCTGGTCACCACCGCCTTCACCACCGCCTTCACCACCCCAGCCCATGCGCTCGCGGACGTGATCACCGTCCACGTCAACGGACGCACGGTGTTCATCACGGGAACGCCCGGCAAGGACGTCATCAACATCACCAATCTCGCCGGCAAGGTCAGCGTGGGCGTCGACACATCGGTGACCGCCGGCGCGGGATGCGCCGTAAAGGGCCCCCAGGTGGTCGACTGCACCGGGACCGGAAGCGGGATCCTGTTCATCGAGGCCAGCACCATCGGTGGTGATGACTCGGTGAACAATCAGACCTCCTTGCAGTCGTCGATGCTGGGCGGCAGCGGTGTCGACCGCCTGACCGGTGGCTCTGGCCGCGACGGTCTCAACGGCGGCTCCGGGGACGACATCCTGAAAGGCGGTGGTGACATCGATACCGCCAACGGCGCCGCCGGAACAGACACCTGCACCGCCGAGACCGAGAGCAACTGCGAGGTCTAGCGCCGCCTACGCCGCCGCTGAGCAGGAACAAGGCGATTGAGCAGCCGGGGACTTCGCCGCTCCCGGCCGCATCTCCCCATGATCACGACGACGTCGCCTTCACCCTGGTCGGCCCCGTACGGGTTCGGCGGCCGTCTCCCCGGAGGCCCCCAGCCCCGTACGGCGACCGGCGCCGACCAGGCGGAGCCGTACCGGAAAGTCCCGACGAACTACCGGGAAGAGGCAGACTCCCGCTCGATGAAACGGGTCGGGAGTCTCCGGTGGGTGAAGCGTTTGTCGCTGCCCTGGACGCGGTCGAGCAGCAGCCGCCCCGCCTCCGCCCCCAGCTCGTAGATCGGCTGCGCCACCACGCTCAGCGGCGGCGAGATCGCCTCGGCCCAGTCCGCGTCGTCGAAGGCCACCAGCGACACGTCCACCGGGCAGCGCAGCCCGAGCCCACGCAGCGCCTGGAGCACCCCCAGCGCCAGGAGGCTGTCCAGGGCGAGGATCGCCGTCGGCGGGTCAGGCAGCGCGAGCAGGCGCCGGGTGGCGGCGGCCGCGTCCTCCCGCCGGAAGCCCTCGGCGCTCACCAGCTCCGGCCGGGGCTCGACCCCCGCCTCCACCAACGCGTCGCGGTAGCCGGCGGCGCGCGCGCCGACCGTGGTGGCCGCCAGCCGCTCCACCCCCCGCAGGCCGGGACGGGACAGCTTGGCACGGAGCTTCTCATCGCCGCCGGTCAGTAATGCGACCGACCGGTGCCCGAGCTTGAGCAGCCGCTCGGTGGCGTCCTTGGCGGCGGCCCGGTTGTCGATGCCGACCGTGTCGGCATCGAGGCCGGGCACCCGCCGGTCGAGCAGCACGATCGGGATGCCGGCGTCCACGACGGCCTGCAGGGCGTCGCGGTCGGCGACGTCCGTCGGGGCCACGACGAGGCCGTCCACGCGGCGCTCGGCGAGCACGCCCAGCGCCTTGCGTTCGAGCACGAGATCCTCGTCGGTGTTGACGAGCAGCACCTCCCAGCCGCGCTCGTGGGCGGCGTCGGCGATGCCGCGCAGGGCACGCGAGAAGAACGGGTTCTCGATGTCGGGCACGAGCACGCCCAGCGTGTGCGTCAGCCCCGTGATCATGCTGCGGGCCAGGCTGTTGGGCCGGTAGCCGAGGCGTTCGGCGGCGGCCAGGACGGCCTCGCGGCTCTTCCGGCTCACCGAGCCGTAGCCGCCCAGAGCCCGGCCGGCCGTCGCGGTGGAGACGCCCGCCTCCTTGGCGACGATCTCGATCGACGGCATGGCCCGCCGGACGCTGCCGCTCATGCGCACCCCCGGTGCTGCTTGGTCGTGTCCTGGACATCATCCCTCCGCGGGGAGCGCGAAAGAGGTGATCAACGGGCCACGGTAGCGGATTCGGCGGCAACTCTTGACATGGGTCCCACAGATTGAGAACGTTCTCACCCAAGTGAGTGAGAACCTTCCCAGTCACAGGAGCCCGTGTGAACCCACGCCTGGTTGCCGTCGGCGACAACGTCGTCGACTGCTACCCCGACCTCGGCGTCATGTATCCCGGCGGGAACGCCGTCAACGTCGCCGTCCACGCCCGGAGGCTCGGCGCCGACTCAGGCTACCTGGGCGTCGTGGGCACCGACGCGGCGGGCCGGGTGGTCAGCGCCGCGCTCGCCGGCGAGGGTGTGGACCTGTCCCTGCTGCGCACCGCCGAGGGGCCGAACGCCTCCGCGACCGTCCGCCTGGTCGCCGGGGAGCGCAAGTTCACCGGCGGGCAGGACGGGGTCTCCCGGTTCCGCCTCTCCCCCGCCGACCTCGAACGGCTGGCCGAGGCCGACCTGGTCCACACCGGCGAGTGCTCCTTACTGGAGGACCAGCTTCCGGAGCTGGCCACGGCCGTGCGGCGGCTGTCGTTCGACTTCTCCGAGCGCCCCCGGGAGTACATCGAGACCCACGCCCGCCACGCCGGCATCGCGATCCTGTCGTCCCCGTCCGGCTCGCGCGACGAGGCGCTCGCGCTGGCCCGCCGGGTACGGGACCTCGGCCCCTCACTCGTCGCGGTGACGCTCGGCTCCCACGGAGCCGTGCTCGTCAGCGGCGACGAGACGGCCTGGGCCCCCGCCGAGCCGGTGGACGTGGTCGACACCCTGGGAGCCGGCGACGCGTTCATCGCCCGCCTGCTCGTCGGCGCCGTCCGCGGCGAGAACCTGCCGGACCTCGCCGCGGCCGCCACCGCCTACGCCTCCCACGCCTGCGCCTCGTACGGGGCCTTCGGGCACGAGGCCCCCCTCGACGCCACCCTCGCCACCCCCCAAGCCCCGGAGCCGGAGACGCTCCCCAACCCCTCCGGGGCCGAGCCGCCCCGGACCGCCTCCGGGGCCGAGCCGCCCCGGACCGCCTCCGGGGCCGAGGCAACGATGCCTAAGAGCAAGGAGTCAGCATGAACAAGCACCGCTGGAGCGCGCTCTCGCTGGTCACCGTCCTCGTCGCCGCGGCCGGCTGCGGCGGCGGCGGGTCCGACGCGGCGCCCGCCAAGGCCGACCTGGCCGCGCCCAAGGAGAAGTCGGGCACGCTGACGATGGTGACCAAGTTCGCCTCCCCGGAGTACGCCCCGTACTTCGAGAAGGTGGTGGCCGCCTACGAGCAGGCCAACCCGAAAGTGGACATCAAGCTGGAGCAGGTCGGCGACCAGGCCTACAAGGACAAGATCCGCGTGCTGAGCGCGTCGCGCGACCTGCCCGACATCTACTTCTCGTGGGCGGGCGACTTCACCAACAAGTTCGTCCGGGCCGGCCTGGCGGCCGACCTGACGAGCGTCCTCGGCCCCGGCACCCCGTGGGGCTCGACGTTCGCCCCGGCGGCGCTCAAGGCGTTCGAGTACAGCGGCAAGAACTACGGCATGCCGATCGACCTCGACGGCAAGTACCTCGCCTACAACAAGACGGTCTTCGACAAGGCGGGCGTCACCGTTCCGAAGTCGTTCGAGGAGCTGCTGACCACCTGCGACAAGCTGAAGGCGGCCGGCGTGCAGCCGATCGCGTTCGGCAACCAGTACGGCTGGGCGGCCATCCACTACATCACCCAGCTCAACGCCTACGACGTGCCGGCCCAGACGCTGACCGCCGACTACAACCCGGCCGGCGGCGCGTTCACCGACCCCGGCTACGTCACGGCGCTCAAGCAGTTCGCCGACCTGGTGGGCCGGTGCGGCACCAAGGACGCCAACGGGCTGTCGCACGAGACCGCGCAGGCGCAGTTCCTGTCCGGCAAGGCCGGCATGCACTACCTGGAGTCGGTCGAGTTCGAGGCGGTCGAGAAGGCCAAGCCGCCGCTCGAGTGGAGCTTCTTCCGGCTGCCCGCGCCGTCCGGCGCCACCGGCGACCCCTCGGCGCTCACGGGCGCGCCCGACGGGTTCCTGGTCAACGCCAAGAGCAAGAACGCGGGGCTGGCGGTGGACTTCCTGACGTTCATGTCCAGCCAGGAGAACGCGGCGGCGATGACCAAGGAGATCGGCTGGCTCAGCCCGGTGAAGGGCTCGGCGGCCGCGGCCAACGCCAACAAGCAGCTCACCGACGCCCTGGCCGACATGGACAAGGCCGGAAATTTCGCGATCTGGCTGGACACCATCACCCACGCTGAGGTCGCCAGCGCGTACCTGTCCGGCGTCGAGGGCATGCTGTCCGGCTCCCGCACCCCCGAGCAGGTCATGACCGGCGTCCGCGAGGCGGCCGCGAAGGCGAAGAAGGAAGTCGGTTGATGCCATGGGCGCCTTGCTGACCCGCTGGCGCGCCTGGGTATGGGTGCTGCCCGCCGTCGCCCTGCTGCTGGTGTTCGTCTACTACCCGATCGTGGACAACCTGCGGCTGAGCTTCTTCTCCTGGAACGCCTTCTCCCCCGAGCCCCGGTTCGTGGGTCTGGACAACTACCGCGAGACGTTCACCGACCCGGTGTTCTGGCGGGCGTTGCTCAACAACATCGCCTACGCCGTCGTCTCCCTGGTCTTCCAGGCCGGCCTGTCGCTGGTGCTCGCGGCGCTGCTGGAGGAGCTCGTCGGCAAGCGGCTGCGCGGGCTGCTGCGCACGCTGTACTTCATCCCGGCCGCCATGTCGATCACCGTCGCGGGCGTCCTGTTCTCCTTCCTCTACAACCCCAGGTACGGGCTGGTGAACGAGGCGCTGCGGGCCGTGGGCCTCGGCCACCTGGCCCGGGCCTGGCTCGGCGAGGAGTCGTCGGCCATCTGGAGCGTCATCGGGATGAGCCAGTGGCAGGGGGTCGGCTACACCGCCGTGCTGTTCGTGGTGGCCATGCAGCGCATCCCGCGCGAGTACTACGAGGCCGCCAAGGTCGACGGCAGTGGGGCGGTCCGCACGTTCTTCTCGATCACGCTGCCGATGGTCCGTGAGATGACGACGCTGATCGTCATCCTCACGGTCTCCGGGGCGTTCCTCGTCTTCAACGAGGTCATGGTGATGACGGCCGGCGGCCCGGACAACTCCAGCCAGGTGCTCGGCACGTGGCTGTACCGCAAGGCCTTCTTCGAGGACGACATGGGCTACGCCGCGTCCGTGGCCACGGTGATCTTCGTCATCACGTTCGCCATCGCGGCCGCGCAGCTGGCCGTGTCCCGACGCCGGAGGTATGACACGTGATCGCGCTGAACTCCGCGCTCGACGGCCGGGCCGCCGCCCGGCACCGGCCCCGCGCCAGCGTGGGCTTCCGGACCGTGGTGGGGCGGGTGCTGGGGTGGACCCTGCTCGGGGCGTTCGCCGTGGCCGTGCTGTACCCGGTGCTGTGGATGGTACTCAGCGGGTTCAAGGACAACCAGGAGATCTTCAACCAGCCCTGGGGGCTGCCGGGCGAGCTGCGCTGGAGCAACTACGCCCGTGCCTGGGACACGGGCGTGGTCCGCTACTTCACCAACAGCGTCATCGTCACCTCGGCGTCGATCGTGGCCACCACGCTGATCAGCGCCTGGGCGGCGTACGGGCTGTGCCGGCTCAAGCTGCCGTTCGGCAACGCCGTGGCGCTGCTCGTGCTGGGCGGGCTGCTGCTGTCGCCGACGGTGGCGCTCATCCCGCTGTTCCGGTTGCTGACCGCGATCGGGCTGTTCGACACGTACTGGGCGCTGATCGTGCTCTACACGGCCTTCCGCATCCCGTTCACGATCTTTCTGATCCGGGCGTACATGATCGAGCTGCCGCGCTCGGTGGACGAGGCGGCCACGATCGACGGGGCGTCGAAGGCGCAGATCTTCTGGCGGGTCGTCCTGCCGATGTCGCGGCCGATCCTGGTGTCGGCGGCGCTGCTGCAGGCGCTGTTCGCGTGGAACGAGTTCGCGTTCGCGCTGGTGTTCGTCAGTGACGAGTCGCTGAAGACGCTGCCGGTGGGCCTGGTGTCGATGCAGAGCCGGCTTCTGACGGACTGGCCGGTGGTGCTGGCCGGTCTCACCATGGCGGCGCTGCCCACGATCGTGCTGTTCCTGGTGGGGCAGCGCCAGTTCCTGCGCGGGCTGACGGAGGGCGTCGGCAAGTAGGAGCGGCTCCGGCGCCGCCGGAGCCGCGCCCGCCTCTCTCCTCACCTATCCCCGAGGGGGGATGCTGTAGCTTATGTTTACGTAAACATCGGTCTGCAGGAGTAGCAGTGACAGCTCATCAGGCACCCCGCTGGCTTCGCTGGCCCTCGGACACCTCCCGCGGACGCCTCGCCTTCGGCGCGGACTACAACCCGGAGCAGTGGCCCCCGGAGGTGTGGCAGGACGACGTCCGGGCGATGCGCCGGGCCGGGGTGAACATCGTCTCGCTGGCGATCTTCTCCTGGGCCCGCCTCCAGCCACGCGCGGACCGGTGGGCCTTCGACTGGCTGGACCAGGTGATGGACCTGCTCCACGCGAACGGCATCGCCGTGGACCTGGCGACCGCGACCGCGTCCCCGCCGCCGTGGCTGACCACCGCGCACCCCGAGATCCTCCCCGTCGACCACGACGGCCGCACCCTGTGGCCCGGAGCGCGCCAGCACTGGCGCCCGACGTCGCCGGTCTTCCGCAGGCACGCCCTGCGCCTGGTCCGGGCCATGGCCGAGCGGTACGGCGGCCACCCGGCCCTGGCCGCGTGGCACGTGAACAACGAGCTGGGCTGCCACAACGTCTACGACTTCTCCGACGACGCCGCCGCGGCCTTCCGTACCTGGCTGCGCAAGAGGTACGGCACGATCGAGAGGCTCAACCGGGCCTGGGCGACGACGTTCTGGTCGCAGGAGTACGGCGCGTGGGAGGAGATCCTGCCGCCGCGCCTGGCCGCGTCCTACCCCAACCCGACCCAGCAGCTCGACTTCAAGCGGTTCTCCTCGGACGCGCTGAAGGACTACCTGCGGGCGGAGCGGAGCGTGCTGACCGAGCTCACCCCCGAGATCCCGGTCACCACCAACTTCATGGTCATGGGCGAGACCAAGGGGATGGACTTCGCCGACTGGGCGCGCGAGCTCGACTTCGTCTCCAACGACCACTACCTGCTGACCGGCCCGCAGGCCCAGGACGAGCTGTCGTTCTCGGCCAACCTGACCGGCATGCTGGCCGGGGGCGAGCCCTGGTTCCTGATGGAGCACTCCACCAGCGCGGTGAACTGGCAGCCGGTCAACCTGGCCAAGAGGCCCGGCGGCATGGCCCGGGACTCGCTGACCCACGTCGCGTACGGGGCGGACGCCGTGTGCTTCTTCCAGTGGCGGCAGTCGGCGGGCGGAGCCGAGAAGTACCACTCGGCGATGATCCCGCACGCCGGCACCGACAGCGAGGTGTTCCGGTCCGTCGTGGACCTCGGCGCGACCCTGGAGGCGCTCGCCCGTGTCGCGGGGACGCGGCGTCGCCGGGCCGCGGCGGCGATCGTGTTCGACTGGGACTCCTGGTGGGCGAGCGAGCTGGACTCCCATCCCACCTCCCGCCTGCGGTACCGGCAGGAGGCGCTGGACTGGTTCTCGGCGTTCGCGGCGGCGGGCGTGCGGGTGGACGTGATCGGCTCCGCCGACGACTTCTCGCACTACGACCTGCTCGTCGCCCCGGTCCTGTACGTGGTGCCGCGGGCGCTCGCCGACCGCCTCAGCGCGTACGTGGCCGACGGCGGCCATCTCGTCACCACGTACTTCTCCGGCATCGTCGACGAGAACGACCACGTGTGGCTCGGCGGTCATCCCGGCGCGCTGCGCGATCTGCTCGGCATCCGGATCGAGGAGTTCGGCCCGCTGCTCGACGGTGACCGGGCCGACCTCGACCTCGGCGTGTCCGGCACCCTGTGGAGCGACCGGATCGACGTCACCGGGAGCGATGTCAAGGTCGTCGCCTCCTACACGTCCGGCGACCAGGCGGGCCGGCCCGCGATCACCACGCGCCCCGTCGGCACCGGCTCGGCGTCCTACGTCTCGACCAGGCTCGGACCCGAGGGGCTGCGGCCGGTGCTGTCCCTGCTCCTGGCCACGGGCGGGGTGCGTTCCGAGCTTCCCGCCGCCGTCGCCGGAGCGGTGGAGCTGGCCGTGCGGACCGGTGACGACGCCGACTACTGGTTCCTCATCAACCGCACCGACGAGAGCGTCGTCGTGGACGGCGTGGCGGGCGAGGTGCTCCGGGGGCCGTGCCTGGCCGCCGGCCTGACCCTGGGCCCCCGCCAGGTGTGCGTCCTGCGCCGCCCGCACGGGTCCTGACCGGGGACATGTCGAGGCCGGTCGCGGTGTCCCGCGACC
>NZ_JBEXDT010000127.1:0-19983 GCF_040605905.1 Nonomuraea sp. NPDC005501
GTCCCGCAGGCCGAGATCCTGCGCGACATGCTCAAGGACTGGGGGCTGGCGCTCGACCTGGTGCTGGAGCTCGTGGTCGACGACGACGAGGTGGTCCGCCGCCTCGCCGGCCGTCGCACGTGCAGCCAGTGCGGCCGCATCTGGCACGTGGAGTTCGACGACAAGAAGGACGACCGGTGCGACGTCTGCGGCGGCGCGCTGTTCCAGCGTGACGACGACAAGGAGGAGACCATCAGGCACCGCCTGGAGGTCTACCAGGAGCAGACGTCACCCCTCATCGCCTACTACGCCGACGAGGGCATCCTGGTCGGTGTCGACGCGACCGGCCCGGTCGAGGAGGTCACCGAGCGTGCCATGGAGGCGATCCGCCCTTTCACGGGATAGCTCTGCTGACGGACTGACGAGGTGGCACGAGATTTCTTCGTGCCACCTCGCGGCTATTGTGGGGGGAATTGGGCTCCCGCGTCCGCTCGTTGCCAACCCTAGGGGTGCCGAAACGTGTTCAAGAAGAACAGGCATGGAATTCAGATCAAGTCGGCGGAGCAGCTGGAGAAGATGCGCTCGGCCGGTCTCGTCGTCGGGCGCACGCTGGACCTGCTGAAGCGCTCGGTCGAGCCGGGCATGACGCCGCTCGACCTCGACGTCATCGCCGAGAAGGCGATCAGGGAAGAGGGCGCGGTCCCGTCGTTCAAGGGCTACCAGGGCTTTCCCGCGACGATCTGCGCGTCGGTCAACGAGGAGGTCGTGCACGGGATCCCGACCAAGGCCCGCAAGCTGCGTGAGGGCGACATCATCTCGATCGACTGCGGCGCCATCCTCGACGGGTGGCACGGCGACTCGGCCGTGACGGTTCCCGTGGGGGAGGTGGCCCCGGAGCTCACGGAGCTGATGCGGATCACCGAGGAGGCCATGTGGTGCGGCATCGCCGCGCTCACTCCCGGCCGCCACCTGTCCGACATCGGCTACGAGATCGAGCGCTACGTCCGGTCGCAGGGCCGATTCGGCATCCCGCCGGAGTACGGCGGCCACGGCATCGGCACCGAGATGCACATGGATCCGTGGATCGCCAACCACGGCCGGCCGGGCAAGGGCCCGCTGCTGGAGGAGGGCATGTGCCTGGCCATCGAGCCGATGGTCAACCTCGGCACGCCCCGGACCCGCGTGCTGGCCGACGACTGGACCGTCATCACCATCGACGGCAAGCAGTCCGCGCACTTCGAACACAGCGTCGCCGTGACACATAATGGACCTTGGGTGCTTACCGCTCTAGACGGGGGCGAATCGCGCCTGGCGCAGCCGCACAACTGACCGGGAGTGGTGGGATGGCACAGAGCCCCGAAATGCGTGCTTCCGATGCCGATCGCGACCGGGTGGCCGCAGTGCTCCGCGAGCACACCGCCCAGGGCCGGATCACCATGGAGGAGTTCAACGAGCGGCTGGAACACCTCTACCAGAGCAAGACCTACGGCGAGCTCCAGCGGCTGACCTCGGACCTGCCCGACGTGGACCTGCGCCACCGGCAGCTCGCCAAGAAGACCGACAAGGCGGCGGCCAAGCAGGCCAAGGCGCACGCCGGCATGCGGGCCGCGTGGGCCTCATGGGCGATGGCCAGCTCCGTGAACTGGGTCATCTGGCTGATCGTCAGCGTGACGGCCGAGCACGTCATCTATCCGTGGCCGTTGTGGGTCATGGGCCCGTGGGGTGTGATCCTGCTGATGAGCACGATCTTCGGGTCCGGGGGATCTTCGAAGAAGCGCTGAAGTGTGCACTAGTGCACTCTGCGTATTCCTTCACAGATCGGACAATCGAATCTTCCTAACGTGAGTCGCATCGAGAAGCACCGACTCACCGGAGGAAGACATGCAGAAGCTCATCGCGGCGGCCACCCTCGCCGGCTCCCTCGCCACCGGGCTCGCCCTGGCCGCCCCCGCCGCCCAGGCGGCCACCACCACCGCCACGGCCGGCGCGGCCCGGAGCGCCCCGGTCCACAAGTGGGGCACGTTCTACTCCAAGAGCCACAGGGCCCAGAGCTACGGCTACACCTGGAAGTCCGGTGGCCGGGTCTACACCAAGTGGTACGGCAAGGAGTCCACGCCCAAGTCCGGCTGGATCTGGTTCCGGTACGAGGTCAAGGGCGGGGGCGGCGGCAAGTTCGTCCGCCAGTGGGACGGCTCGCGCAGTGAGACCTGGTCGAAGAAGGGGCTCGCCCGGGTCTACACGTACACCTGCTGGGGCGGCAAGTTCAACGACTGCGGCAAGGTCTACCGCATCTACTGATGCTCCACCGCATTCCACGGGCGCGGTCACCACGGGCGGCCATCACGGGGGCGGTCACCACGGGGGCGGCCACCACGGGCGTCGCCTTCGGCACCACCTCGCACGTCGTCCGGGCTCCCGCGGCTCCGGCTCCGAGGCCCGCCGGCATCCCGCCGGCGGGCCTCACGCATGCCAAGGGCGTGCTCACGGAAGGGGCGCGGCCGCCGGGGTGGGTCACGCGCTCTTGGGTGTGGGGTAAACTGTCTCGTGGTTGTGTCAGGACACCTGGCACGCGTTTCGCGTTTTAGGCTCAGGTGTCGTACACTCCTTAGTCGGCTCACTATGACTATCACGCGTCGGCGGTCCTTGCCGGCCGTCGCTCTCTTCGAAGCGTGAAGTCGCGGCTGCTTAGTGAACCGGAGCCTCAGACGATCGATCAGTGAAACGCGAGGGATTTTGGCCAAGAAAGACGGCGCCATCGAGATTGAGGGCACTGTGGTTGAGTCGCTCCCGAACGCCATGTTCCGGGTGCAGCTCGACAACGGCCATAAGGTCCTGGCCCACATCAGCGGACGGATGCGGATGCACTACATCCGAATCCTCCCCGACGACCGGGTGGTCGTGGAACTGAGCCCCTACGACCTCAGTCGTGGGCGGATCGTCTACCGATACAAGTGAAGACGTCTGAGGAACACGAAGGACAATGAAGGTAAAGCCGAGCGTCAAGAAGATCTGCGACAAGTGCAAGGTGATCCGCCGGCACGGTCGCGTCATGGTGATCTGCGACAACCTGCGCCACAAGCAGCGTCAGGGCTAGTCGCCGCAAAGGCTTCTCCGAGTCCGCCCCGATTTCAGGGAGCGGGCTCGACGCATGAGAAGCCTGGGACTGTAGTAACGCTTCACACCTGAGCAGGCGGCGTGCCGCCCCGAGGCTTCGGCTCCGGGACGTGCACGGAAGGCCGGACCACTCAGGAGACCCCCGGTCGGAGGCCGGGGCCCTCACCCCGGGCATGGGGAGGGGAGATGAGGCGTAAGACCTCCGCCACCACGAAGGAGAATGCCCGACCATGGCCCGCCTGGTTGGCGTCGACCTCCCCCGCGAAAAGCGGCTGGAGATCGCTCTCACCTACATTTACGGAATCGGCCGCACCCGCGCCCAGGAGATCCTCGAGGCGACCGGTGTCAGCGGCGACCTCCGGGTCCACCAGCTCAGCGACAACGAGCTCGTCCCGATGCGTGACTACATCGAGGCGAACTTCAAGATCGAGGGTGACCTGCGTCGCGAGGTCCAGGCCGACATCCGTCGCAAGATCGAAATCGGTTGCTACCAGGGCATCCGGCACCGCAAGGGCCTGCCCGTCCACGGCCAGCGCACCCAGACCAACGCGCGCACCCGCAAGGGCAAGAAGAAGACCGTGGCCGGCAAGAAGAAGCCCGGTAAGAAGTAGTCCTCGCAGCCGCGGGACCGAACACCTCAGGAGTGAAGGCAAAGGATGCCTCCTAAGAGCCGTCAGGGTGCGCCCAAGAAGGTGCGCCGCAAGGAAAAGAAGAACGTCGCTCACGGGCACGCCCACATCAAGAGCACGTTCAACAACACGATCGTCTCGATCACGGACCCCAACGGGAACGTGATCTCCTGGGCCAGCGCCGGCCACGTGGGTTTCAAGGGCTCCCGTAAGTCCACCCCGTTCGCCGCCCAGATGGCTGCCGAGAACGCCGCTCGCCGCGCCATGGAGCACGGCATGCGCAAGGTCGACGTCTTCGTGAAGGGCCCCGGCTCCGGTCGCGAGACCGCGATCCGCTCCCTCCAGGCCACCGGCCTCGAGGTGGGTTCGATCCAGGACGTCACCCCGGTGCCGCACAACGGCTGCCGTCCGCCGAAGCGCCGCCGCGTCTGATCCCCAGGAGATATTGAGAAATGGCTCGTTACACGGGCGCGGACTGCAAGCTCTGCCGTCGCGAGAAGACCAAGCTCTTCCTCAAGGGCAGCAAGTGCGAGTCCGCCAAGTGCCCCATCGAGATTCGCCCTTACCCGCCGGGTGAGCACGGTCGCGGACGTCCCAAGGAGTCCGAGTACCAGCTTCAGCTTCGCGAGAAGCAGAAGACCCGCCGGATCTACGGCGTCCTCGAGAAGCAGTTCCGCAACTACTACGAGGAAGCCGCGGGCAAGAGCGGCAAGTCGGGTGAGGTTCTCCTCCAGATCCTGGAGAGCCGCCTCGACAACGTGGTGTACCGCGCCGGGTTCGCCCAGTCGCGTGACGCCGCCCGCCAGCAGGTCCGCCACGGCCACATCCTGGTCAACGGCAAGAAGGTCGACATCCCGTCGTACCGCGTGCGCGAGCACGACATCATCGAGGTGCGCGAGACCAAGCGCAACCTTCTGCCGTACGAGGTGGCTCGCGCCACCGCCGGCGACCGCACCGTCCCGGCCTGGCTGGGCGTCGTGCCGGAGAAGCTCCGCGTCCTGGTTCACCAGCTGCCCGTCCGGCAGCAGATCGACACCCAGGTCCAGGAGCAGTTGATCGTCGAGTACTACTCCAAGTAGCAACTCGTCTGCCTGATGGCGTACGGCTCGCCCGTACGCCATTTAGGCTGTATAGCGGAGTGGCGTCATATAGCGGTCGCCACACGACAAGGGGAGAACCCGCATGCTGATCGCTCAGCGCCCGACTCTTCTCGAAGAGTCGATCGACGAGACCCGGTCCCGGTTCATCATCGAGCCGCTGGAGCCGGGCTTCGGCTACACCATCGGAAACTCGCTCCGCCGCACGCTGCTGTCGTCCATTCCGGGCGCGGCCGTGACGAGCATCCGGATCGAGGGCGTGCTGCACGAGTTCTCGACCGTTCCCGGGGTCAAGGAAGACGTCACCGACATCATCCTCAACCTCAAGGAGCTGGTCGTCTCCTCCGAGCACGACGAGCCGGTCGTGATGTACCTGCGCAAGCAGGGCCCGGGTGAGGTCACCGCCGCCGACATCGCGCCTCCGGCCGGTGTCGAGGTGCACAACCCCGAGCTGCGCATCGCCACGCTGAACGGCAAGGCGAAGCTGGAGATGGAGCTGACCGTCGAGCGCGGTCGCGGCTACGTCTCCGCCGCGCAGAACAAGCAGCCCGGCCAGGAGATCGGTCGCATCCCGATCGACTCCATCTACTCGCCGGTGCTCAAGGTCACCTACAAGGTCGAGGCGACCCGAGTCGAGCAGCGCACCGACTTCGACCGCCTGATCCTCGACGTCGAGACCAAGCCGGCCATGAAGCCCCGCGACGCGGTGGCCTCCGCCGGTAAGACCCTCGTCGAGCTGTTCGGCCTGGCCCGTGAGCTCAACGTCGAGGCCGAGGGCATCGACATCGGCCCGTCGCCCACCGACGCCGCTCTGGCGGCCGACCTGGCGCTGCCGATCGAGGAGCTCAACCTGACCGTCCGGTCCTACAACTGCCTCAAGCGCGAGGGCATCCACACCGTGGGTGAGCTGGTCGCGCGCAGCGAGCAGGACCTGCTGGACATAAGGAATTTCGGCGCCAAGTCGATCGAAGAGGTCAAGCAGAAGCTGCACGAGATGTCGCTGGCGCTCAAGGACTCCCCGCCCGGGTTCGACCCGAGCGCGGTGGCCGGCGCCGGTTACGACGACGACGACAGCGCGTACGTCGAGACCGAGCAGTACTGAACCATCGCGAGGGCTCTTCCTCGCGAACCCTCGCGCCGGGCGGCCCAGCCGCCTGGCGCGGGCGACGATAACGGATCGCATCGAACGACTGCGACCGGCCCGACTCCGGTACCTGGCACGGCCGGGGCGGGTTAACTCACAAGGAGATCCCCATGCCCAAGCCCACCAAGGGTGCACGTCTTGGCGGCAGCCCGGCGCACGAGAAGCTGATCCTGGCCAACCTGGCCACGGACCTGTTCCGCCACGGCAAGATCCGCACCACGGTCGCCAAGGCCAAGCGCCTTCGCCCGGTGGCGGAGCGCCTGATCACCAAGGCGAAGAAGGGCGACATCCACAACCGTCGCCAGGTCCTCGCGGTCGTCAAGGACAAGGGCGTCGTCCACCACCTGTTCACGGATCTCGCGACCACGTTCGCCGAGCGTCCGGGCGGCTACACCCGCATCACCAAGGTGGGTCCGCGCAAGGGTGACAACGCTCCGATGGCTGTCATCGAGCTGGTGACCGAGCCGCTGAACCCGGTTCGCGTCTCCCGCGCCGCCGCTCCGGCCGCCGCCGCGGCGCCGGCGCAGGCCGAGGAGAACGAGGCTCCGGCTGAGGCGACCGAGGCTCCGGCCGCTGAGGCAGCGGCCGCCGACGAGGCGCCCGCCGCTCAGGCTGACGAGGCTGACGCCTCGGCCGAGGCGAAGAAGGACGAGGCCTGATCTTTCAGGTCCCAGGCGTCGCGGGCCCGGCCCCCTCACGGGGTGCCGGGCCCGTTTCGCGTTCTGTGGTGGTTTTCGCTGTGGTGGTTTTCGTTGTGCTGGCATCTGCCGTGCTGATGCACGGCTCTGGGAGGTAGCTCGTGGTACGGCTCCGCCTCGACCTCGGGTACGACGGCACCGACTTCTCCGGCTGGGCCCGCCAGCCGGGCCGGCGTACCGTGCAGGGCGAGATCGAGCAGGCGCTCGGCCGGATCCTGCGGCTGGAGGAGCCGCCCGCGCTCACGGTGGCGGGGCGGACGGACGCCGGTGTCCATGCCCGGCATCAGGTGGCGCACGTCGACGTCGCGGTGGGAGCGCTGTCCGAGCTCGACCGCAACCGCCGCGCGTCCGCCTCACCGGAGGAGCAGCCCTCCGCCGGCGCGGCCCCGGAGGACTTGCCGCTGGACGTCGATGAGCGGCTCGCTACGCTCGTGCGACGGCTGGCGGGGGTACTGGCGCGGGATGTACGGGTTCATCGCGTCTCGGTGGCTCCTGAGGGCTTTGACGCCCGGTTCTCCGCGCTGTCCCGGCGGTACGCGTACCGGGTGAGCGACGCGCCCGGAGGGGGCGACCCGTTGCGGCGCCGGGAGGTCGTGTGGCACAACCGCCCGCTCGACCTCGACGGCATGAACATCGCCGCCGAGCGGCTGCTGGGCGAGCACGACTTCGCGGCGTTCTGCAAGAAGCGCGAGGGCGCCACCACGATCCGCGAGCTGCAACGGCTGCAGTGGGCGCGTCAGGACGACGGGCTGCTGGTGGCGACCGTGGTGGCCGACGCGTTCTGCCATTCGATGGTGCGGGCGTTGGTGGGGGCGCTGCTGGCCGTGGGCGACGGCCGGCGGCCGATCCCGTGGCCGGCCCAGGTGCTGGCGGGGGCCGTACGGGACAGCGGGGTGCACGTCGCGCCCGCGCACGGCCTGTGCCTGGAGGAGGTCGGCTACCCGCCGGCGGAAGAGCTGGCGGTACGCGCCGCCGCGACGCGACGCGTCCGCTCCCTCTGACCTCCGCCACGTCCTTGGCGTGCGTGTTGCCGGGGTGCGTTCACCGGGTCAGTCGTTGGAGATGCGGCGCTCCAGGACGAGCGACATCTCGTCGCGGAAGGCGTCGCTGACCTTGCCCAGCGTCCGGTCCTTCGCCGCCGGGGTGTGACCGTCGGCGTAGGTGGCGTAACTGAACACGATGTACCGACCCCAGACCAGGCCGGCCGCGTACCCGCCCGCGATGTCGACGCGCTCCCCGCCCGAGCCGGCGGGACCGGGCAGGGCGCGGAACCAGAGGTTGCGGGCGAGGTTCTTGGCCTGGTCGGCCCGCATGGCGGCGTCCTTGGTGGGAAGCACCGCGATGCCGCTGGTCACCGCGTAGCGGCGCTTGCTGTCCACGTACGTCGCCCGCAGCACCCTGCTGCACTTCTGGTCGTGCAGCGCCTCGGCGAACGGCCCCGCGGCGGCCTTGCGGCAGTCGCCCTCCATGTCGGTCACGACCCGTGAGAACGCGGCGCCGGCCGCGTCCACCTTCTTCTCCGGGAACGCCTCGGTCAGCGACAGCTTGCGCTTGTCCGTCACCTCGGAGTCGAGCACGGCCGCCGCCGGGGCACTCGACGGAGCGCCGGCCGTGGGGGACACGGCCGAGGGCGCGGACGCGGACGGCGCGTGGGCGGTGGTGGGCGCCGTCGGCTGCCGGGTGGCCGCCGTGGGCGGGGGCGCGCTCAGCGACTTGTAGGCGAAGAAGCCGCCGGTGGCCACGCCTCCGAGGACGACCACGCCGAGAACGGCCAGGACGGCCCGCCTGGCCTTGTTCGGCTGGGCGGCCGGCGGGGTGGGGGCGGCCGGTGGCTGCTTGAACGCGCCCATCGGGTGACCGCCGACGCCGCCCGGGGGCGGGGTGGGCAGGTCGAACGCGGCGGGCGAGAGGGGGGAGCGGGGCGGCGGGGTGCTCGGTTTGCCCCAGATCTCGCGGCTGAAGGGCAGCTCGGGAAGTTGCTCCTCCTGACGCTGCTCCTCCGTCTGGGGAGGGGGCGGCCAGGCACCGGACTGACGCCCGGCCTGGGGGCCGTTGGCACCGACCGGACCTGGCCCGGTCTGTCCGGGCCCGACCGGACCTGGCCCGTTCTGTCCGGGCCCGACCGGGCCTGGCCCGTTCTGCCCGGGAGGGTTCTGTCCCGGGGCGGCGTGGGGCGGAGTGGTCTGGCCGGGCACGGGGTGACCAGGCGGGGCCTGGCCGGGGGCGCTGTGGCCGGCGGGGTGGGGGGCCGTGGGCCGGCCCGGGTTCGGCGGACCGGCCATGGGCCGACCGGGGGCGGGGTGGGGGGCCGTGGGCTGGCCCGGGTTCGAGGGGCCGGGCGCGGGCCGGCCGTTCGGGGGGTGAGCGGCGGTGGGCTGACCCGGGACGGCGGAAGCGGCGCTCTGGTGGGGTGCGGTCGCGTCCTGCTGTGGTGCGCCCGGTGAGGTGGCGGCCGGGTGAGGGGCGCCTGGTGTCGCGGTGGCCGGGTGGGGCGTGCCTCCCTGGGACGTGCCCGTCTGCGGCGCGCCCACGTGGGCGGTGCCTCCCTGGGCCACGCCCGTCTGGGGAGCATCTTCCCGGGATGTGCTCGCTTGAGGCGTGCCCTGGTGAGGTGTGCCGGTGTGGGCGGGAGTGGTCGGCTGTGGGGCGGTGGGCCCCTGGGCGTGGGGATGGGCCTCGGCGGGCGGCCAGACCGGGACGTCGCTGGGCTCAGGAGGGCGTGCGCCGTGCGGGTGCTCAGGGGAGCCGCTGGGTGCGGCGGGCTGGGGGCCGGTCGGGGCATGCTGCTGGGCGTGCGGTGACGTGCCGGGGGCCGTGGCCGGGCGGGGCAGGTGCGGAACGGTGTCTCCGGGGCCGGACCACTGTGCCCCGGCGGGGAGGGTGTCGTTCGCGTGGGGTGCGGGCCGGCCCGCACCGGTGGCGCCCGAGGCCGGCGGCTGTGCGGCGGCGCGGGGTGGGCGGCCCGTCTCGATGGGATGGGAGGCGGTCGAGTCGGCATCGAGTACGTCAGGCAGTGTGGCGTTGGGGTCGAAGCCGTGCGGAGGCGGGGTGTGCGCGGTCTCGGGTCCCGGTGCCTGGTGAGGACCTGCGGTGTGGTGGGCGGATCCGTACGGGGCCGCCGAGGGGGACGGGAACGCGTGGGGCGCCGTGGTGTTGGGGTCGGCGTGCGTCCTGGCGTCCGGGGCCAGGTGGTCCGTGGTGAGGGCCGCGTCGCTGTCCAGGCCGGGGACGGGCTCGCCCGTGGCGGCGGGCCACGGGGGCATGGCGGGCGGGTCGGCGACGGGTGCGGGCCACACCTGCATGCCCGCGGCTGCGGCCGTGAAGGCGGGCGGCGGCTCCCAGGGCGGCGCGCCGGGCACCACCGGGCCGGCGGCCCACGGCGGGGGCTGCTCGGGCGAGCCGGTCGGTGGCGCCGGCGGGAAAGCCTGTCCCGGGGGCTCGGCGGCGGCTTGGGCGGCGGGCACGTGCCAGGGGCCCGGCTCGGGAGGAGGCCAAGGAGCGGACGGGTCGGTCGCCCACGAGTCCGGCTCTGGCGAGGCCCACGGCGTGGCGGCGTCGGCCGGTGCGGGCCCCTGCGTGGATCCGGTGTGTCCTTGCGGAGATCCGGTGGGCCCTTGCGGAGATCCGGTGGGCCCTTGCGGGGGCCCGGCGTTCCCCTGCGCGGACCCGGTGTCCCCCTGCGGCAGGTGGGAGATGGTCGCGTGGGTGTACGGGGCGTCCGCGTACCAGTCGTACGGCGCGGCGTCTCGCCCCGGCACCTCCCACGGCTGCGCGTCCGCCGGGAGGCCGCTGCCGCCCTGGCCCGGTGTGGCCGCGTGCTCGCCGCTGCCGTACGACATGCCGTACGACGACGTGCCGTGGGGTGACGTGCCGTACGGCGGCATGTCCTGGGGCGACGTGCCGTACAGCGGCATGTCCTGTTCGGGCGGTGGTGCGGGCGCGGACGGGGGCACGGGCGGCGGGCCCCAGGTGTACGGGGGACGCTCGCGCCCCGTCACGTCGGACGGCTCGGCGGAGGGCGGAGCGGACGGCGGCGGGGCATGTCGCTCAGCGGGCCGGCCGAAGCTCGGCGGTGGCGTCGCCGGTGCCGCCGCGCCGTCGGCGTCTCCACGATCGTGCTCAGACCCAGGTTCCTGGCCACGCATAAGGGCGAGCCTAGCGAGACTCGGAAGATCGTCATGGCGGTATGGGCGTTCCCGGCGGCATCAGGTGAGTGCTTTGTGACCTTGTTGGGTGAAAGGAGCGATTTAGGCGGGGTGGCCGGTCAGCGAGCGCGTGTCGAGTGCCTTGAAGACGGTCGCCTTGGCGATCTCGTCGGCCGTCCGCATGATCGCCTTCTGGCTCTTCTTGTCGGGTTTGCTGCCGTCCTTGTTCTGGAACCAGATCATGACCGCGTAGTGGCCGTGCGTCCACACCTGGGCGCCGCCGCTGCCGGAGCCGACGAGCTTGGTGACCGCGTCCTTGCCGGGCAGCGGCTTGACGTAGTTGGTGTCGCTGCCGGCGGAGGCGACCTTGGTGGCGTTCTTGCCGGTCTTGAGGTTGGCCACGCCGACCGTGCCGATGACCTTGCCGGCCTTGTCGCGGAAGCTGGCGCGGATGAGCTGGGTGCACTTGCCGGCCGTCAGCGCCTTCTGCAGCTTGCTGCCGAGCGCGCCGTCACCGCACTTCTTGAGCTTGCTGGTGACGGTCATCTCGTACGAGCGGCCGGACACGGCGAACTTCTTGCTCGGGAACAGCTCCTTGACCGTGAGCGGATCCGGGTCGGTGGCCCGCTGGGCCGCGTACCCGTACTTGCCGGGGGGCGCGGACGGCAGCGGGGCGGAGGTGCGGCGCGGGGCGGTGGCGGCGGAATCGGAGCTCCCGGCCTTCCACATCATGGTCAGACCGACCACGAGCACGGCCAGCACCGCGACGCCGCCGAGCGTGAACCACAGCGGGCCGCGCGACTTCTTGCCCTCGGCGTACGGGCTCCACGTCTCGCGCCGCTCGGGGCGGGCCTCCTCGGCGACCGGCGCCTTCTGCGGGCGATCCTGGTACGGCGGACGGGCGAAGGCGCTGGGCTCGGGGGCGGGGGAGGCCCCGGTCTCGGGGGCGTCGTCACGCTTCCTGCGGAAGCGGCTGGCGATGCGCTGGGTGCTGCTCTCGCTGTCGTCGGGGAAACCCATGCGGGCGAGATTACCGCGAGGCTGTCAGGAATATCCGAAGTCCTGGGTCCACCACGGGCCGCCGGCGCCGGACACCACGCCGACGCCGATGGCGCGGATGCGGCAGTTGAGGATGTTCTGGCGGTGGTCACGGCTGTCGAGCCAGCCCTGCACAGCCTCCTCCGGGGAGGCGTAGCCGCGGCCGATGTTCTCGGCGGCGCCGGCCCGGTATCCGGCCCGCTCCATGCGGTCCCACGGGGACCCGCCGTCGGGCGACTCGTGGACGAGGCGGCTGTACTTCGCCATCTCCATCGAGTGGGCGCGGGCTGAGCGGGTCAGCCTGGCGTCGACGCGCAACGGGCCGCAGCCGCGCTTGAGGCGGGCGGAGTTCGTGAGGCTGACGACCTTGGCCGCCATGGCCGGCGAGAGCTGCAGGACCTCCTCGCCGAGGACGCGCGTCGGGTCACCGGCGGTGTAGCCGGGGATGAGGTCACCGGTCGGCGTCCTGGTGGGCTGGACCCGGCTGCGCCCGCGGGGGAGCGCGGTGGCCGTCGTGGTCGCCCGCGCGATCCGGTCGGCGCGGGGCCGCGCCGGCTTGGGCGTCGGCGTCGCCTTGGGGGTGAGGGGCGGGGCGGTCTCGCTGAGGTAGATGTGGCCGGTCGGCTCGGCGCCGTCGCTCATCCGGCCCAGCAGCACTCCCGTGAAGAACAGCGCGGCCATGAGGCAGACCAGCACGCCCAGGTGACTCCGGCGCCGTGCGCTCCGCTGGGTGTGCCGGGTGTGAGAGCTCTGCCACATACGGCCACCAACGATAGAGATGTCGGCTCATGGTAAAGAAGGGATTGCCGGGAACCGAAATAGAACCGTTCTGTGGTCGGGTAGACTCGTGCGAGGTTACCGGTCTTTTGACCTGCGCCCCCTGGGGCGGGTAGCCTAATCGTTCGTTGTGTGCATAGGTCCAGCGTGACCGATGCGCGGCGCGTCCGGCGTCATCTCCCATCTATGTGGAGACGGAAGGTCCGGGCCGTCGTGTGCCCGCACCGACCGAACCCAGCGCTGTCGCATCCGGCAGCGCGCCGAAGACGCGAGCATAAAGAAGGCTACGACCGTGCGCACGTACTCACCGAAGCCCGCCGACGTCCAGCGTCAGTGGTACGTCATCGACGCGACCGATGTCGTGCTGGGCCGGCTGGCCAGCCACGTCGCGATCCTGCTCCGCGGCAAGCACAAGCCGATCTTTGCCAACCACGTCGACACCGGTGACTTCGTCATCGTCATCAACGCCGACAAGATCGCGCTCACCGGCAACAAGCGTGAGCAGAAGAAGGCTTACCGCCACTCGGGCTACCCGGGCGGTCTGCGTTCCGTCAGCTATGGCGAGCTCATGGACAAGCGGCCGGACAAGGCGGTCGAGAAGGCCGTCAGGGGCATGCTGCCGAAGAACTCCCTCGGCCGGCAGATGGCCAAGAAGCTGAAGGTCTACGCGGGGTCCGAGCACCCGCACCAGGCCCAGCAGCCGGTGCCGTTCGAGATCACCCAGATCGCCCAGTAGCACTTCAAAAGAGTTAGAGGAGAACCGTGGCTGAGCCCACCGGTGTCGAGACGGCCGTCGAGGCCGAGGTGGAAGACTTCTCCAGCGAGGAGTTCCCTTCCGAGTACACCACCGAGTCCGCTGCCAGCGCTGACGCCCCCGTGCGCAAGCCCGTCACCACGGGCAACTCGTACGGCACCGGCCGCCGTAAGGAGGCGATCGCCCGCGTGCGCATCGTCCCCGGCACCGGCAAGTGGACGATCAACGGGCGTTCTCTGGACGTCTACTTCCCCAACAAGGTCCACCAGCAGATCGTCAACGAGCCCTTCGTGGTGCTCGGCGCCGAGGACGCGTTCGACGTCATCGCGCGCATCGACGGCGGTGGCGTGACCGGCCAGGCCGGCGCCCTGCGCATGGGCCTGTCCCGCGCGCTGTCGATCCTGGACGTCGAGGTCAACCGGCCCCCGCTGAAGAAGGCTGGCTTCCTCACCCGTGACGCCCGCGCCACGGAGCGGAAGAAGTACGGCCTCAAGAAGGCCCGCAAGGCTCCGCAGTACAGCAAGCGCTGAGTTGGCGCGCCTTTTCGGCACCGACGGGGTCCGTGGGGTCGCGGGGCGCGACCTCACGGCGGAGCTCGCCATGGACCTTTCGGTCGCGGCGGCTCATGTCCTCGGCGATGCGGGCGCGTTCGCCGCTACCGGACGTCGTCCGATAGCGGTCGTGGGCCGGGACCCGCGTGCCTCGGGGGAGTTCCTCGAGGCCGCTGTGGTCGCCGGCCTGGCGTCGTCCGGAGTGGATGTGCTGCGCCTCGGCGTGCTGCCCACCCCGGCCGTCGCCCACCTCACCGCGGCACTCGGCGCCGACCTCGGCGTCATGCTGTCGGCCTCGCACAACCCCGCGCCGGACAACGGCATCAAGTTCCTGGCCCGGGGCGGCTTCAAGCTGTCCGACTCGGTCGAGGACGAGATCGAGCGGCGGCTCGGCGAGGACTGGAGCTTCCCCGTCGGCTCGGCCGTCGGCCGGGTGCGTGACGCCTACGGTGAGGCCGACCGGTACATCACCCATGTGCTGGCCACGATGCGGGGCGGGCTCGACGGCCTGCGCGTCGTCGTGGACTGCGCCCACGGGGCCGCGCACATGGTGGCGCCGGAGGCGCTGCTGCGGGCCGGCGCCCAGGTGGAGGCGATCGGGGCGCGCCCCGACGGTCTCAACATCAACGACGGCCACGGCTCCACCCATCTGGACAAGCTCCAGCAGGTGGTGATCTCGCGCGGCGCCGACGTCGGCATCGCCTACGACGGCGACGCCGACCGCTGCCTCGCGGTGGACCACACCGGCGCGGTCGTCGACGGCGACCAGATCATGGCGATCCTCGCGGCCGCCATGCGTGCCGAGGGGACGCTGGCCAAGGACACCGTGGTCGCGACCGTGATGTCCAACCTGGGGTTCAAGCTGGCCATGCGCGAGGCGGGCATCACCGTGGTGGAGACCGCGGTGGGCGACCGTTACGTGCTGGAACGCATGAAGACCGACGGCTACAACTTCGGCGGCGAGCAGTCCGGCCATGTGATCATGCTGGACCACGCCACCACGGGTGACGGGCTGCTGACGTCGTTGCATCTGCTGGCGGTGGTGGCGTCCTCGGGCAAGCCGCTGCGCGAGCTGGCCTCGATCATGACGCCGATGCCGCAGGTGCTCATCAACGTCAAGGACGTCGACAAGGCCAAGGCCAAGGCGGCCGAGCTCGTGTCGGCGGTCGCCGACGCGGAGGCCGAGCTGGGTGACACCGGCCGGGTCCTGATCCGGCCGAGCGGCACCGAGCCGATGATCCGCGTGATGGTCGAGGCCTCCTCGGAGGATCAGGCCACCAAGGTGGCCGAGCGTCTCGCCGACGTGGTCCGGGTGGTCTGCGCCTGATCCGGACGGCAAGGCAGCAGAAAGGGGTACGGCATGCGCCGTACCCCTTTCTCGTGGTTGAGGCCGCTCACTCGTCGCCGGTGAGGGAGAAGACGCGCAGCCGCTGCCCCGCCCACAGGACCGCCAGCACCGTGACGATCACCAGGGCCGGTACGGCGAAGCCGAGCGTCACGTCGGCCCTGAGGAACGGCGAGGTGGAGATCTGGTCGGCGATCGACTGGCCCCACTGCTGGACCGAGAACTTGCGGGCACCGGGGACGAAGCCGCCCACCAACCCCTCCCAGACCAGGGCGTAGACGACGCCGATCGTCACCGCGTGGCGCGTCACCACGCCGAGCAGCAGGAAGACCGCCGCGTACGCGATGCCCGCCACCAGCGTGCCCACGGCGAACCCGGACGCGATCCCGTCCTCGTTGCCCACGAGCAGCCAGGCCGCGACGTAGGTCGGCACCGAGGCGAACAGCGCCAGCAGCGACGCCGCGACGAGGAACTTGGTCCGGGCGATGGCCGGGCGGGAGATCGGCTTGGACATCAGGTGGATGATCGTGCCGTCGTCGATCTCGGGGGCGATCACTCCGGTGCCGGCGATGAGGCCGAGCAGCGGCAGCATGGTGCCGATGGCGAAGTTCTGCATCAGCAGCATGGCCGAGCGCTGGTCGTCGCTGCCGGCCAGGCGCAGCAGCACGGCCAGGGCCAGGAGCGCCAGGGGCAACAGCAGAAGCAGCACGATCCGCCGCCGCCCCAGCAGCGCCCGGTACGTGATACCTGCGACCACGGTGTTCATGGCCTCACTCCGTTCGGCGGCTCGGTCGCTGGTATCCCTCGCGGGTTCATTCAGGTGCTCCGGTTGATCAGGTAGGAGAAGACGCTTTCGAGGTCCTCGTCGGCGGGGGAGACCTCGTGCAGGCGGATGCCCTCGGCGCGGGCTACCAGGGGCAGGAGGCGGGCGAAGCCGCGGAACTCCACGGCCCGCACCTCCAGCCCGTCGGAGCCGAGGGAGACGCCGCCGGCCGAGTCGTCGCGCATCAGGGCCGCGGCCAGCCGCCGGTCGTCGCTGCTGCGGATGCGGAACAGGTGCGGCCGGTCCGTCATCAGCCGCCGGATCTCGCGGAAGTCGCCGGAGGCGGCGTGCCGGCCTGCGACCAGTACCTCGATGTGCTGGGCCACCCGCTCGACCTCCTCCAGGATGTGGGAGCTGAACAGGATGGTCTTGCCGGCGGCGCCCATCGAGCGGATCAGGTCCATGAGGTGCAGCCGCTGGCGCGGGTCCATGCCGTTGAACGGCTCGTCGAGCAGCAGCACGGGCGGGTCGTGGACGAGGGCGGCGGCCACCTTGACGCGCTGGCGCATGCCCTTGGAGTACGTCTCGACGCGCCGGTCCTTGGGCTCCTCCATCTCGACCGTGGCCAGCGCCTTGCGGGCGGCTTCGACGGGGTCGGGCAGGCCGTGGAGGCGGGCGGCCGACAGCACGAACTGCCAGCCGGTCAGGAAGCCGTACACGCCCTCCCGCTCCGGGACGAGACCGATATTTCGGTAGATCTGGTGGTTCTTGAAGACGCGGGTGCCGTCCAGGGTGACCGTGCCGCTCGACGGGGCGAGGAACCCCGCCATCATGTGCAGCAGCGTCGACTTGCCCGCCCCGTTGGGACCGAGCAGCCCGGTGACCCCGGGCTTGATGGTCATGGTCACGTCGTTGACCGCGACGACATTGCCGTACCAGCGCGAGACCTGCGCCAGCTCGATGTTCACCGCGAGGCCGCCTTCCGGTAGCGGAGCGCGAGGGCCGCCGCCGCGGCGGCGATGAGCAGGACCACGATGACGAAGGACACAGGGCCGCCGGGATAGCCGCCCTCCGAGTTCGGCGTCGTGCCGAACAGCCACACCTGGACGGCGTCCACCAGCCAGAACGGGTTGATCAGCCAGGCCCACCGGGCGGCGTCGTCGTTGCCGGCCGACAGCAGCGTGCCGTACAGGATCGGCACGGACGCCGAGGCGAGCAGGTAGACGGCGATGACCGAGGCGACGCCGAGCCCGCGCCGCGGCGTCAGCGAGGCGATCGCCAGGCCGAAGGCCGCCAGCAGCAGTGCGAGCAGCAGCCCGGTGGCCATGGCGCCCGCGTACTCCTTGGTGCGCGGCGCCCCGGGCAGGTCCACGAGCAGCTCGCCCAGGAACATGACCGTCATCGGCACCGCGAGCAGCGCGTAGAGGGCGAGGGTCATCGCGACGACCTTGGCGCCCACGTACTCGGTGATCGTGACCGGGCGCGACAGGTAGAGCGGCAGGACCCGGAAGCGCAGGTCGGGGGCCACGACCGTGGGCGCCTGCGCGGCCAGGAAGATGGCCAGCACGGCCTGCATGTAGACCGCGAAGCCGCTGTAGCTCATGCCGCGCTGCCGCAGCAGCGCCATCATCGCGATCGACACGACGGCAGGCAGCACCATGATGGCCGCCAGCGCGAACGGCACGATCTTGCCGCGCGCCGGGCGGCCGAGGCCGAAGACGCCGCGCAGGCTGTGGACGGTGAGCGCCAGCGTGGTGTGGCCGCGGCCGAGCCGGGGGCCGTCGTAGTGGCGGTATCCGATGTCGTAGATCTCAGACACCGGCGGCCTCCTTGAAGACGTCCTCGATGCGGTGCCGGCCGCGTTCGAGCCGGATGAGGCAGAGGCCGAGGTCGGCGGTCGCGTCGCGGATCGCGTCCAGCGTCTCGGGGCCGGACACCTCCACCAGGAGCATCCGGCCGTGGGGCGCGACGCCGTGGCCCAGCTCGGTCAGCCGGTCGGCCAGGGCCTGGGTGCCCTCGTCGACCTCGACCGTGACGCTGCGCGTCGCCTGGGTGAACTCGCCGATCGCGGACGAGCGCAGCAGCCGCCCGGCGTCGATGACGATCACGTGGTCGCACACCCGCTCCAGCTCGCCCAGCAGGTGGGAGGTGACCAGCACGCTGATGCCGAACTCGGTGCCGATGCGCCGGATCAGGGCGAGCATCTCGTCGCGTCCGCGCGGGTCGAGGCCGTTGGTCGGCTCGTCCAGGAGGATGAGCTTGGGGTCGTGGACGAGCGCCTGGGCGAGCTTGACGCGCTGCTTCATGCCGGTGGAGTAGCCGCCGACGGCGCGGTAGCGCTCCTCGGCCAGCCCGACGTGGCGCAGCACGTCGGCGGCCCGCTCGCGGGCGGCCGTGCGGGGGAGCCCGGACATCCGGGCGAGGTGGACGACCAGCTCGGTGGCGGAGACGTCGGGCGGCAGGCATTCGTGCTCGGGCATGTAGCCGACGAGCCGCCGGATGTCGGCCCCCTGCGTCGCGACGTCGAGGCCGAGCACGTGGGCGCCGCCGGCCGTGGGCGGGAGCAGCCCCAGCAGGATCTTGATCAGCGTCGACTTGCCCGCCCCGTTGGCCCCGACCAGGCCGGTGACTCCGGGTCCGGCGGTGACGGTCAGCCCGTCGAGCGCCGTGACGGTCGGGAAGCGTTTGGTCAGCCCCTCGGTGTCGAGGATGTGCATGATCGGGACACTACCCGCCGCCCTGCTGCCGCCGCATCGGCCGTACGGAGGACGCGCGTCCTACTTGAGGCCAGAATCTGTGCTGCACCACGAGGGTGGCGGTGCCCGCGATCACCATGCCGGCGACGTTCACCGACAGCTGCGAGACCGAGCCCGCGACCTCGGGCCAGTCGCCGAGCGCGATCGCCACGGCCGCGTAGCCCGCGGCGGGCACGGTGGTCACCGAGATGAAGACGCCGATGAGCGCCGACGACTTGCCCGCCGTGACGGACAGCACCCCCGCCACGCCCGCGAGCAGCGCCACGATGAACGACCACCGGTCCGGCTTGACGATGAACTGCACCTCGCTGTTGCCGCGCAGATGCGACGGATCGATCCAGCCGAGCCCGCGCGAGACGAGCGCGCAGGCGACCGTCACGGCGATGGCGATGGCGAAGCCCACCACCAGGGTCCTGCAGGCGCCGGCGATCAGGTGCCAGCGCCCGCGCAGCAGCCCGAAGCAGATGGCCGCGATCGCGCCGAACTCGGGACCGAGGACCATCGCGCCGACGATCAGGATGATCGACTTCTGTAGCACGCCGATGGCGGCGATCTGCGTGGCGATCGCCAGGAAGGCGAGGTACGCCCAGGTGATGCGGGATTCGGCGTGGACGCGCTGCGCCAGCTCCTCCCAGATGACCGCGTCGTCCGGGTCGCCCGGCGCCTCCGCCACCGCCTCGTCGGCGACCTTGGAGATCGTGAGCTGGATGTTCTCGGCGGCGATCGACCCCTCCTCGCGCAGCCAGCCGAGGTCGCTGATCACCTCGTTGGCCGACTCGCGCGCCACGTCGGCGAGCACGACGTCGCCCTTGGGCGTCCGGGCGGCGTCGGGCAGGACGATGATGTTGGTCGCGCCGGTGCACCTCTCCAGCACCGCCGTCACCTCGGCGGTGCGGGAGGAGGGGCTGATCAGTCGCAGGTGGAGCATCGGGCCATTCTCGCGGTAGTCGAAGCCGGGTAGTCGGAGCCGGGTAGCGGAGCCGGGAGGTCAGGTGCGGCGCAGGCGCACCCGCCGGACGGAGTGCTGGGCGTCCTTGTGGAGGACGAGGTCGGCGCGGCCCCGGGTGGGGGCGATGTTCTCGACGAGGTTGCGCTCGTTGATGTCGCGCCAGACGTTGACGGCGAACTTCGTGGCCTCGTCGTGCGACAGCTCGGCGATGTGCCGGAAGTACGACTTGGGGTCCTCGAAGGCG
>NZ_JBEXDT010000128.1:0-19856 GCF_040605905.1 Nonomuraea sp. NPDC005501
ACCGGGCCGCGGGACGCCGGATCGCCGAGGCGCTGGCGGTCCCGCTGCGGCTGCTCACACACCAATCGGCGTGTTGACCTCGGTCTCCGCCGGGGACTCGTACTTGTACCCGTAGCCGTCATAGCGACCGGCCTTGGCCGGTATGAAGTTGAGCACCGTGCCGACGACGCGGGCATTGACCCTGGACAGCAGCTCGGTGCCGCGCACGATGTGCTCATGCCGGGTCCGGCCGTGCCGGGCCACCAGGATGGTCCCGTCGCACAGGGCGGACAGCGTGGCCGCGTCGGTGACGGGCAGCAGCGGCGGCGCGTCGATGATCACGATGTCGTAGTCCGCGGTGAGCTCGGCCAGGAGCTGCCGCATGCCGCCGGAGCCGAGCAGCTCACTCGGGTTCGGCGGGATCTGGCCACACGGCAGCACGAACAGCCGCGACTCGCCCCACGTCTGGATGACGCTCTGCAGGCTGACCTTGCCGATGAGCACGTCGGTCAGGCCGATACCGCCCTCGATCCCGAAGTAGTCGGGCAGCCGGGGCCGGCGCAGGTCGCCGTCCACGAGCAGGACCCGCCAGCCGGCTTGGGCGAGGGCGATAGCGAGGTTGGAGGAGGTGGACGACTTGCCCTCGTTGGGCAGGCAACTCGTCACCACCAACGATTTGGGCTGCCGGTCCACGCCGATGAACTGCAGGTTGGTACGCAGCGACCGGAACGCCTCCGCCCGTGACGAGCCTCCCTTGCGGCGTACGATCAGCGGGTGGTTCTTGGCGCTCCTCTCGTAGGCGATGATCCCGAGCGTGGGCCTCTGCGACGCCTCCCGCAGCGCCTCGGAGGTCTTCACGGTCGTGTCGAGGCGGTCGCGCAGCGCCAACGTGCCCATCGCCACCAGCAGCGCGATGATCAGGCCGACCGCCAGGTTGATCAAAGGGCGCGGACTCACGGGCATCTCGGGCACCCTGGCCGGGTCCACCACCGTGACCTTGACCGTCGGACGCTTGCGCGGAAACGGCCGCTCGATCACGTCGATGAGGTCGGCGAACCTCTCGCCAAGGGCGTTGGCCATGCGTGCCGCCTGCTTCGGGTCACCGTCGACGACGGTCGCACGCAGCAGCACGGTGTCGGGCACGGCCTCGGCGGTGATGTTGTCCCGCAGGCGGTCGATGTCGCTCTCCGTGCTCCCGGCACTCGCGATCTGGCCGACGAGCCGGCGGCTGGTGAGCAGGTTCGCGTACGACTTCACGCGCTGCTGTGACAGCAGGACGGCCTGGTAGGCCGTTGCCGTGGTGGTCTCCTTGTCGTGCGCCGAGACCAGCATGGTTATCGTGGCGGCGTATCTGGGCGGGGTGTGCTCGGTGACCGTGACGGCCGCGGTTCCGCCTATGATCAGGGCGAGGACGAGGAGCAGCCAGTTCCTGCGCGCCAGCCGGGTGCAATACAGCAAATTCACGGGATCACCGCCGCCTTTCGCGGATTCTCGGAGAGTGTCGGAAGTGTTCGACCGGCAGGTAGATGCTGACGCCTTGGAGCATGCCGACGAGCGCGACAGCGGAGCCGCTCGCGAGCAGGGCCGTGACGAGCGACGGCAGCATGCCCAGCGTCATGGCGAGGCAGAGGGCGCCCGAGAACGCGGCGGCGAGCCCCAGGACCGTGGCGGCCCCTCGCGGCCGCACGCCCCTGCGGCACAGCCGGTGCGAAACGTGGTCGGTGCCGCCGCTCAGCGGTGACCGTCCGGCACGCAGGCGTGACAGGAAGACGACGCCGGTGTCTACGGTTGCGACGAAGGTCGGCAGGAGCAGCCCCGATATCACGACGCCGGCGCCCTGGCCCATCACGAGCATGACCGCCGAGCAGGTGAGCCCGAAGCCGATGAACAGGGAGCCGGAGTCGCCCATGAAGATCCGCGCGGGCGCCCAGTTGTGCGGCAGGAACCCGAGTCCCGCGCAGGCCAGAGCGGTCAGGAGCAGGCCCAGCGGCATGTGTCCGCGTGCGAACGCCACCGCGGCCAGACATCCAGCGGTGCAGGTCGTGACAGCGCCGAGCGCCCCATCCATGTTGTCGAGCAGGTTGAAGGAGTTGGTCATGACGACGATCCACATCACCGTGACCATGACATCAACCCAGCCGCCGAACAGCGTGACGTGGACTCCGGACAGCACGACGCCGGTCGCGGCCGCGGACTCCACGATCAGCCGGGTGACGGGCCGCAGCGGCCTGATGTCGTCGATCAGCCCCACCAGGGCAACCGCCGCCGCGCCCAGCATGATGGCGGTGACGCGGTAGTCCATCACGCCGTCCACGGCGGCCAGCGCGGCGGCAGGGGCGAGCGCGCCGACCGCGATGGCGACCCCGCCCAGGTACGGGGTCGGACGGGCGTGCGCCTTGTTCGCCCCCGGCCGATCGGTCAGGTCCCAGCGCAGAGCCAGCCGCCGCAGCGGAAAGACCGCCGAGCAGCTGATCAGGAACGCGGCGACGGCCGCGGCGAGGATGGGTGTCGTGTTCACCAGACGGACGCCGCCAGACGGCCGCGGGTGTCCTTGACCACCTCGGACAGAATCTCGTCGAGGTTGCGCAGGGGCGTCCAGCCGGTGAGCTCGCGCAGCCGGGTGGTGTCCGGCACGCGACGCACCATGTCCTCGAAGCCCTGTCGATACGCCTCGTCGTAGGGGATCATCTTGATCGCCGAGGTGGATCCGGTGTGGTCGATGACAGCCTTGGCCAGCTCCAGGATGCTCACCTCGGCCGACGAGCCGATGTTGAAGGTCTGCCCGACGGCGTTCTCCAGGTCGAGCAGTCGCAGCAGCGCGTCCACGATGTCGATCACGTGGGCGAAGCAACGGGTCTGGAGGCCGTCGCCGAAGACCGTCAGCGGACGGCCGGTGACGGCCTGCTCGACCAGCCGGGGGATGACCATGCCGTACGCGGGACTCTGCCGCGGGCCCACGGTGTTGAACAGCCGGACGACGATGGTCGGCAGCCCACGCTCGCGGTGATAGGCGTTGGCGAGAATCTCGTCCACGGCCTTCGCCGTGCTGTAGGCCCAGCGGACCACGGCCGGGGAGCCGAGGATGCGGTCGGCGTCCTCACGCAGCGGCCCCGAGGAGTTCTTGCCGTAGATCTCACTCGTGCTGGTGATGAGGATCTTCTTGCGGTACCGGTGCGCGGCCTCGATGACGATCTCCGAGCCGCGGATGTTGGTCGTCAGGCAGCGCAGCGGCTGCTCGACGATGAGCTTGACGCCGACGGCCGCGGCGAGGTGGACCACCACGTCACACTGGTGGACCAGTTCGTCGATCACCAGCTCGTCGAGGACGGAGCCCTGTACGAAGCGGAGGTTCGGATGGGGCCGGAGGTTCTCGCGGCGGCCGGTGGACAGATTGTCCAGGGCCACGACGTGGTCACCCCGGGCGAGCAACGCGTCGGCCAGGTGGGATCCGACGAATCCGCTCCCACCCGTTATCAGATAGGTGCTCTTGGCTGCTGTGCTCACAGGCTTCCCCTAGTCACGTGCGTGGATGAGTTCGTTGCCGGGGGGAAGCGAAGATCGGGCGACACGGCGGGCTCATGGGAGATCGCTCTCTCGAACCACTCCACCGTTCTGCGCAGCCCGTCCTCCAGCGGTACCGGGCACACCCGGGGGAACAGTTCGCGCAGCAGGCCCGCCGAGGCCTGGGACTCCCGGATGTCGCCCCTGCGGGCGGGCAGGGACTCGTGCTCCAGTGGTTTCCCCAGCACGTCGCTCAGGGCGTCACGCAGTCGCAGCAGGGTGATGCGTGACCCGAACGCGAGGTTCACCGGTCGCGTGCTGGTCACCTGGCGGACGGCGGCCTCCACGAGCACGTCCGTGACCGAGCCGACGAAGGTGAAGTCGCGTGCCTGCTGCCCGTCGCCGTGGATGGGCAGCGGCTGTCCCGCCAACGCCGCCGAGACGAAGGCGGGGACGACCGCGGCGTAGGCGTGGCCGGCCGCCTGCAAGGGGCCGTACACGTTGAAGAAGCGGAACGGCAGGACCGGCAAGCCGAAGCTCGCGGCGTAGGCGATGGTGTACGCCTCGGTGGCGAGCTTGCTGGCGCCGTATGGGCTGAGCGGCCGGGTCGGCAGGTCCTCGTGCTTGCACGGCGCGTCGCTCTGGCCGTACACGGAGGACGAGGACGCGACGATCACGTGCTTCATGCCCGTGCGGCAGGCGTCTAGCACGGTGAGCGTCCCCGTCGCGTTCACGGTATGGGAGGCCACGGGGTCCTCCAGCGATCGCGGCACGGAGGGACGGGCCGCGAGGTGGACGACTGTCGTGGCGTCCTGGACGAGCTCGGCGACGAGGCCGCGCTCGAGGATGCTGCCCTTCACCATGTTCACGTCGACGCCTGCGACGTTGGCGAGGTCACCTGTGCTCAGGTCGTCGAGGACGGTGACGGCTTCGATTTCAGGCCGGGCGGTCAACGCCCGGCAGAGGTTGGCGCCGATGAAACCGGCGCCTCCTGTGACGAGGACTCTCATCTGCTCATTCCCCCGTGACGGCGATAGCGGCGGGACGTCCCCGGGCCGCGCCCAGGGAGCGGTAGAGGGCCTCGGTGTCGGAGACGAGGCGCTCGACGGCGAACGCCTTGCCCGTCCACTGGCGCGCCGCCTCCCCCATGCGGTGGGCGAGCCCCGGATCCGACAGCAGCCGCAGGGTGTGCTCGGTTAGCTTCGGCGCCTCGGCCGGGGCGAGCAGCCCGGTCCGCCCGTGCTGGACGACCTCGGCCACACTGCCCACGGCGGTGGAGACGACGGGGGTGCCGGCCATGCCGGCCTCGATGAGCGACAGCGGCGTGCCCTCGTTGTCGGAGGTCAGCAGCACCAGGTCGGCGGCCGAGTAAACGGTCTCGACGTCATGGCGCCAGCCGAGCAGGTGGAAAGAGCCACGCACTGGGCCTAGGCCGCGTTCGAGCTGATCCTGCAGCTCACCGCCACCGCAGACGAGGAAGCGGCACCCGGGCATCGCCTGGAGCACTTCCCTGGCGACCGCGACGAACCGGTCGGGCCGCTTGATCCTGGTGAGCCGGCCAACATAAGCGACGACCGGGACGTCCAGCGGGAGATTCAGCGCTCGCCGAGCGGACGCGTGGTCGGGACATGGGCCGAGCCGCACTCCGGGCGGGATGACCGTGTACTGCTCGGGACGGCCGATCCCGGCGGCGAGCAGGTCGTCGCGGACCTGGGCCCCGACGGTCACCAGCCGGTCCGACATCGCCGCCAGCCAACGCTCGGAGCGGACGTAGACTGACCTTTTCAGCGGCGAGAAGTAGCCGTCGAGCAGGTGTCCGTGGAAGACGTGCACCCGGGCCGCCCGCACGCCCGAAAGGCTCACGGCCACCCGGCCGAGCGCGCCGGCCTTGGCGGTGCGGGTGTGTACGACGTGCGGGCGGAACTCCCGCATGGCCGCCGTGAGCCGGGCCAGCGCCCGGTAGTCGTCCCACGGCCTGACGGACCTGCCCAGGCCCGGCACCCGGTGCACGGGCACCACGGAGTCCTTGAGGTCCAGATGGTCGCCTTCCGCGGCGTCGACCTGACCGGTATAGAGACGGTGGTCGAACTCGGCCGGATTCAGCCGCTCGGCCAGCCCTGTCACCTGCGTCGCGGGTCCGCCGACATTCAACCGGGCAATGATTTCCATGACGCGAATCCGACTGTCCGGTTTCATGCGGGCTCCTCCGTGATGGGCCTCATTCACGTCCGAGAAGCTAACGATGAAATGGGGTTGTTCCACGAACGGCGTCGCGGTGGTGGTGAAATGTTTCCCCGCTCCCTACCTGCGCGTGATCGTGCATGTTCCCGGGTGCACCAATTCGCCGGGAAACGGTGGCGCCAGTGGCTGTTGCAGAGGTTCAGCGGATTTGCGACATAGGACACTGGAAAATCATCCGCAAGTGGAGGTAAGCGACGCTCCACGGGCACCTTCCGGGGCGCTGCCGGCACGACTCGCGCGCTAGCGTCGCCGTCACACAGTCCGCTCGTCAGCCGCCGGCTCGGCAGCCCGGCCCGACCCGATCCCGAGCGAACCGAAGGTGGCCTCTCCGTGGAATATCTCATCGTCGCCGGCGCCGCGGTAGCGCTCGTCCTCATCGTCAAGTCGAGCCTCGACACCTCAGTGACGGGGCGTGCGCTCCCGGTGCTGGTGCTCGCGTTCATCGCCCGGCTCATCGCGCACCTCGTGGTGATACGCGGCGGCATCCTGGACTACGGCGGCGACAATATCTACTACGAGCTCAAGGCCCTGGAGATCGTCGACTACTGGCAGCGGGAGGGCTTCCAATACGTCACCTCCGACCAGATCAGCGGGCTGAGCGCGGTCACCGTGCCATGCCAGGTGTTCGCACTCGTCGTCTATCTATGCCAGGGACCGGCGCCGCTGGCGTGCACGGCTGTCGTCGCCCTGCTGGCGTGCGGACTGTGCGTGGTCCTCTACCGGATCGCCCGGTTGATCGGCGTCGACGAGCGGGCGGCGTTCAAGCTGCTGGTCCTGACCGCCTTCATGCCCGCGTTCCTGGTGCACACCTCCGACATGTTCAAGGACGGCTTCAACGCCTTCCTCGTCCTGGCCTGTCTCGGGCTCGGATTGTCCTGTGTCAAGCGCTTCGACGTGCGCAAGCTCGTCGCGCTCGGCCCGCTGCTGTGGGCGCTCTGGCACGTGCGGCCGTACATGGTGTTCATGTGCGCGGTGCCGCTGGTGCTGGGCGTGCTGATCGCCAGGCGCGGGATGTCCGTGCCGGCCGCGGGCATCGTCGCCGTTCTTCTCCTGGCGGCCCCGGCGTTCTTCCTCACGCCGCTGGAGACGATGCAAGCCCAACTCGAGTACGGCCAGTCAGCCGCCATCCGCAACGCCAACGCGCTGGCCAACTCTGGCATCCACTTCGCCGACGGCGGCAGCGCGTGGGAGTCCCTCCACGTCAAGGTGCTCTACACCCTGCTCGCGCCGTTCCCCTGGACTCCGGGCAGCCTCACGCTGCAGCTGGGGAAGATCGACGTGCTGCTCTGGTACTACGTGCTCTACAGCGCCGGCCGGGGGCTCCCCCGGCTCTGGCGCCAGGACAGGAGGACCACGCTGGTTCTCCTCCTCTTCATCATCCCGAGCACCGTCGTCTACGCCACCAGCATGGCCAACATCGGGCTGATCTTTCGGCAGCGGATGCCCATCGTCATGGTGGTGAGCCTACTCGCGGCACTCGCCTGGACCAGGAGCCTCGCCCAGCAGAACCGGTCGGCCGGGACACCGCAGGCGGTGGCCGACACCTCACCCACGATTGGAGTCACTTGATGCACACCGACATGCCCGGCCATCAGACCGGGGACATTACAGGCCGCGTCGCGGACCCGCGTGACCGCTTCGCCTTCGGCGACAACTGGCTGGACTTCGTCGAGCTGGTCGACGAGCGACGCGTCGCGCAGGCGGAGGCATCGCTGACCGGTGCGCTCGGACTCACCGACCTCCGGAGGCGCACGTTCCTGGACATCGGATGCGGCAGCGGCCTGTTCTCGCTCGCCGCAAGCCGCCTCGGGGCCCGCGTCCACTCCTTCGACTACGATCCGAGCTCGGTCGCCGCGTGCGCCCGGCTGCGCGACACCTTTGCCCCCGGCGCCGACTGGACTGTCGAGCAGGGATCCATCCTCGACGGCGACTACACGCGCGGGCTGGGTGTGTTCGACATCGTCTATTCCTGGGGGGTGCTGCACCACACAGGCGCCATGTGGCAGGCGATCGAGGCCGCCTCCGCGCTCGCCGCGCCTGGCGGATCGCTGTTCATCTCCATCTACAACGACCAGGGCCCGGCCAGCCGGCTGTGGTGGCGGGTGAAGCGGCGTTACGTGCACTCGGGACCGCTGACCAGGCGGGCGCTCGTCGCCGCGGGTAGCGTGTACTTCGGGGCCCGGGGCACGACCGCGGCCGTGGTCAAGGTGATGTCCGGCGACACCCCGGGTCGTGCCCGGCCGCGTGGGATGTCGGCCCGGCACGACTTGGTCGACTGGATCGGCGGCTTCCCGTTCGAGGTGGCCTCGCCCGAAGCCGTCTTCTCGTTCCTGTACGAGCGCGGCTTCACGCTCCGCCATCTCAAGACGTGCCGGGGCGCCCTTGGGTGCAACGAGTACGTCCTGACCGCGCCTCGCGGCTGACCGCCTGGTGACTCGTCAGGGCTTCGGGGCGGCGCGGCCGGGCAACGGCAGCAGCGCGGCCGCTGCCCGCAGGTCAGACGCCTGCGGGAGCAGCTCCCGCCATCCCGCTCCGGATGCCCTGGCGAACCAGGCGACCTTGGTCCCCGCCACCACCGCATAGCTGACGGACGCGGAGACCGCCGCCCCCGACGCCCCCCACCGTGGGACCAGCACGACGTTCATCGCCACATTGCCCGCCAGCGCGACAACCGGGATCAGCGCCATGGTGAGCGGGCGGCCGAGCCGCACGAGGAACTGCTCGGCCGGTCTGGCCAGCGACAGCGCGACTGCGCCGGGGGCCAGCAGCAGCAGCGGCGCCACACTGCCTGCGTACGCGGGGCCGTACAGGAGCGGGATCAGCACAGGAGAGGCTATCGCCAGCCCGGCGATGGCCAGGCTTGACAGCAGCAGGTTGAAGCGGAGCGCGCGGGCGGTGACGCGGCTGGCGTCCGGCTCGTCCTCCACCGCCTGGCGGTGCAGCGTCACCTGCGTGATCGCGTCCGTCGGCACCCACGCGAGGGCCATGAAAGCGCCCGCGACGGCGTACAGGCCCACCTCCGCGGGTGAGATGAGCGCGTTCAGCAGGAAGATGTCCACGTTGAGCAGGAGATGCTGCGCCAGCAGCCCGATGTGGTAGCGGCTCGACAGGCCGAGCTGCCGCCAGGCGAGCGACGCCTTCCCCTGCATCCCCGCGAGGCCGAGGGACCGGACGAAGAGCACCGACGGCACCATCGTCGAGACTGTCCAGGCGATCACCGCCCCGGTCAGGGTCAGCCGGTTCATGACCGCCAGCGTCGCCACCGGAAGGGCGAGGGCGAGCGCCGAGGCGACGACCGACCGGTTGGCCAGGCCGGTGCGGAACTGCAAGAGCGCGATGCCGGCCAGGTTGATCGAGGCCACGCCGAAGGGCACCGCAAGCAGCGTCACGAGCAGTAGCTCCGACACCGGAAGCCCGAACGCGACCACGACCTGGAAGGTGCACAGGGCGGACAGCGCACCCAGGATGATCCCCATGACGAGGCCGTTGGCCGCCAGGAACCGATGAAGCGCCGGCTTGTGCCACATGGCGATCTGCGACTTGTTCATCGACAGGTGGCCCGCGACGATCGCGATCGTCGCGGTGGTGGTGATCATCGCGTAGGCGCCCCGCCCCTCCGGCTGGAGGGTCCGGGCGATGAGGATGGTGGCCGCGGCCGAGAGCGCCAGGCGCAGCGCCTGGGTGACCGTCGTCTGCACGATGCGGACGGCGGTCACGCTCCCGGCTACGGCGCTGGGCATCCCGCCTCCGCCGGGACGGCCGCGGAGGGCGCGTGGGCCCGGTGCCACAGCTCGAACTGCAACAGCGTCCACAGCCGGCTGCCGTGGTCGGCGCCCTCCATGTGCCGCCGCAGCAGGTCACGCACCGCTCGTGGCCGGAACATGCCCCTTCCGCGGGCGGTGTCGTCGGTGAGCACGTCGTATGCCAGTTCCCGCAGCTCGCCGCGCAGCCACGCGGCGAGCGGCACTCCGAAGCCCTGCTTCGGATAGGTGAGCAGCTCGTACGGCAGCCACGGGGCGACCGCCCGCTTCAGCAGGACCTTGGTCTGGCTGCCGCGCACGTTGAGCCCGGCCGGGAGCCCCGCCGCCCACTCCATCAGGTGGTGGTCGAGGAACGGCGAGCGGGCCTCCAGCGAGTTGGCCATCGTCGTGATGTCCACCTTGACCAGCAGGTCGCCCGGCAGGTAAGTAAGGGTGTCGACGTCCAGGGTCCGGCCCAGCTCGGTGTCGGCCGAGGACCCCTGGAACGCCTCGTCCATCAGCCCGTAGCTGTCGATGCCGGCCAGGCGGCACAGGAGCTCGGGGCTGTAGATGCGCGCCTTCTGCTCCGGTGTGAAGCACGACATGAGATGCGGATAGCGGCGAGCGGGGGGCGTCGCTGCGAACTGCAGCAACCGGCCCAGCCTCCTGGTCCGCGAGCCGTACACGCTGCGCTCCGTGATCAGGCTGCCCGCCCGGCCGGCCAGCGATGCCAGCGGGGCCGGCAGGGCCGGAATCATCCTGGACCGGTTCATGAGCGTGTAGCGCTGGTAGCCTCCGAAGCACTCGTCGCCGCCGTCGCCGTTGAGCGCGACCGTGACGTGCTGCCGACTGAGCTGGGCCACGTAGAACGTGGGGATCGCGGAGGAGTCAGCGAAGGGCTCGTCGAAGTGCCAGGCGAGCCGTGGCAGCACGTCCAGCAGGTTGGGCGTGACGATCAGCTCGTGGTGGTTGGTCCCGTACCGGTCGGCGATCATCCGGGCCTTGTGGCGCTCGTCGTAGCGGTCGTCGTCGAACCCGATGCAGAACGTCTTCACCGGCTCGCTGCTCTGCATGGCCATGGCCGCCACGACCGCGGAGGAGTCGATGCCACCCGACAGGAACGCCCCGATGGGCCGCTCGCTGACCATGCGGATGCGGGTGGCCTCCAGGAGCAGCTCGCGCAGCCGCTCCTCCTCCTCCCGCACGTCCAGCACCGGGCGCGTCACCCGGTCGAGCTGCCAGTAACGGCTGACCGTGACCTCACCCCGCTCCCAGACGAGCACGTGACCCGGGGGGAGCTTGCGCACGCCCTCGTAGATGGACGACGGCGCGGGGACGTACTGGTAGGTCAGGTAGTGATCCAGCGCGACCGGGTCGATCGCACGGGGCATCCCCGGATCCTGGGCGAGCGACTTGAGTTCCGAGCCGAACCAGATGGAGCCGTGATCGGACCGCCAGTAGAGCGGCTTCTTGCCCACCCGGTCGCGGCCCAGCACGAGCCGCTGCCTGTCGCGGTCCCAGACGGCGAAGGCGAACATGCCCCGCAGCCGGTGGACAAGGTCGGCGCCGTGCTCCTCGTAGAGGTGCACGAGACACTCGGAGTCTCCCGTGGTGTTCAGCCGGTGGCCGCGCCGCAGCAGTTCCTCTCGCAGCTCGGCGAAGTTGTAGATCTCGCCGTTGAAGACGGCCACGATGCTGCCGTCCTCGCTGTAGACAGGTTGATCACCGGTCTCGACGTCGATGATGGCCAGCCGCCGCATGCCGAGCGCCGCGTGCTCATCGCCGTAGAAGCCCTCGCCGTCCGGTCCCCGGTGCACGATCACGCCGCACATGCGGCGGACGAGCTCCGGATCGGGACGTCGGGTCGATACCATTCCGGCTATTCCGCACATCGGTCCTCCGCGAGAAGTCGTTGGTACAGGTCGACATGCCGGCCGACCATGGCCTCGACGCCGAGGTGCTCGCGCGCCCAGTCCCGCGCCGCGGCTCCCAGCGAGGCGGCGCGAGCCGGGTCGTCGAGCAGCGCGAGGACGGCGTCCGCCAGTGGACGGGCGCCGTAGGCGGGGACAAGCACGCCACGCGTCTCTCCCAGCAGTTCCGGCGTACCGCCCACCGCGGTGGCGACGACGGGCCGGCCCGCGGCCATCGCCTCCATGACCGCGTTGCTCATGCCCTCCGTGAGCGAGGGCATGACTACCGCGTCGGCGCGCGGGAGCAGTGGGGCGGTGTCGAGACGGAAGCCGTGGAACCGGGCGTCCACGCCGAGGTCGGCCGCCTGCTTCTCCAGGGCCGCGCGCTCAGGCCCGTCTCCGACGAGGACGAGGGTGCAAGGCCTCCCGCGCCTGCCCAGCAGCGCGGCCGCCTCGAGCAGGAAACGGTGTCCCTTCGCCTGATGGAGGTTGGCGACGCAGAGGAGCACCGGGAACGGCGTGTCGACGTGCTCCGGCGCGACCGGGTCGAACGCCGAGTCGGGCAGCCCGTTGTGGATGACGCTCAGCTTGCGGGCCGGTACGCGCTCCGTCGCACGGGCGTCCTGGGCGACGGCCGTCGCGTTGGCGACCACGTGGTGGGTCAACCGGGTGGCCAGTGTCTCCAGCGCGAAGACCCATCTGCGTCCGCGTTTGAACAGGCTCTGGCTGCGGCGGCCGGCGACGACGACGGGCACCCGTGCCAGCCGGGCCGCGGGCGCACCCAGCACGTAGCTGGCGTACAGGAAGGCGTGCAGCACCTGCGGCCGGAGCCCGCGCAGCAGCCGCACCAGGCGGACGACCGCCCGGAGGTTGGCGAGCAGCGCCGCCGGGCTCGCCCCGATCGCGCCGAAGCCCAGCTCGTGCACGTGGACACCGGTCCGGCACAACCGGTCGGCGTACGGCCCCCCTCTGTGGAGGGCGATCACGTGCGTTTCGATGTCCCGCGCCAGCAACCCTTCGGCCAACAGGGACACCTGGGCCTCCGTGCCGCCCAGGCCCAGCTCGTTGATCAGGAGGACGACCCGCCGGAGGCTCGCCACGCCGGCCTACTTGACACCGCGGACCACATGGAGCCCGCGGTGACGTTCGATCGTGACCTCGCGCAGGCCCAGCTCCCGGGTCCACCGTTCGAGGCGCCTCCGGGGTTGCGGGCTCTCGTACCGCGGCGCGAGCCAGTCGAAGGTGTCGAGCACCGACCAGGCGCGCCGGGTCGCCTTGTTGGGCAGGGGGAGGTGCTGATGGTTGGCAACCGGGATCAGCCGGGCGAGGTACGGCCCTACCAGCGGGGTGGCGCCGAGTGCCGTGGACAGCGGCAGCAGCGGCGGAGCGGTGCGCTTCACCCAGGAGTACAGCGTCTTGGGCGGCAGGCGCTTCGTCACGGGCCGCAGCAGGTGGCGCGGGTGCAGGTAGGCAACACCGGCGGCATAGACGTCGATGCAGAACCGGCCACCCGGCCGCAGGTAGCGGAAGAGGGTCTTGAAGCTGCGCTCGACGTCCGGCGTGTGCTGGATGACGCCGAAGCACAGCAGGTAGTCGAAGGACTGCTGCGGGAACGGCATCTCGTAGATGCTCGCCTGGACGAGCCGCAGGTTGGGAAAGCCGCTGTTCGTGGCGTTGTTGGCGTGCACCGCGCTGGAGATGTCGAACGAGGTGACCTCGGCACCCATCCCGCACAGGACCTCGGTGAACCGTCCGGCTCCGCTGCCGCACTCGAGCACGCTCTTGCCGCGCAGCTCCGTGGCCGACCAGCCGCTCTGGGCCAGCAACCGGTCGCGCGATATCGGCACGCCGGAGTGGGAGTCGAGCTGCGTCAGCCGGTGCTGGTTCCACTGGTATCCGAATCCCGCGGCGTAGCTGTCACGGGGCACGAACCGCGGAACCCCGCGGTCGACGGGATAACCGACCGCGCACGAGTCACAGTGGAGCTCGCCGTTGTCGCGGAGGGTGCCACGGCAGCGCGGACAGCGCAGCGCATCGCACCAGGAAAGGGTCGCACCGCCGCCAGACGCTTGTGGTGAAGGAGTCATTCGACGGCCTATCTCGTGGAGCGGCGAGGACGGCGCGAAGACGCCGACCTCGATCACGAACAGCCATACTACGGAATGTAACCGTCCCGACACGCACCCGCGCCGGGCGTGTCTCAGCGAATACCTCATGCCGCCACACCTGCGGAAACCCACGAGAAGGCCGCACGAGCGCTGTCGCGCCGGCGGCGGCGCCCGCGCATCCTGCGCTGGGCACCACGCCGCGCTCCGCGCCTTCACCGGCATCACGCGAAAACGTAACCCTTGCCGGGACAAAGGACTGGCAAGGGTTACGTTCGCGCCCGGGCGTCCCATAGTACGTAATGTGGTCAGGCGATCAGCCTGGCAGACATGGCCAATCTCCTGCCGCTTCGCAAACCCGCGACGCGCCCTTGGGAAACCGCAACTGACGCGGGACCGGGCGAATCCGCCACCCGACAAGGACCTCCATCCGGACGATCATGGTTGCGGCGCCTCCTGACGTCCGGCCTGCTTCCCGCCGCGTTCGCAGCCCTGCTCACCGCGAGCGTGCTCACCTTCTACGGCGTCTCCGCCCGAGACCTCGCCGTCTTCACCGCCTACCTCGTCCTGGCCCTGGTGCTCCCGGGGACGCTGCTGGTCAGGGCCCTGCACGGCGGCAGGCACACGCAGGCGGAGGAGATCACGCTCGGCCTGACCCTCGGCTACGCCGTGGAGGTGCCGGTCTACATCGCGGCCAGGGCCCTGGGACAGCCGCTCCTCGTCCTCGTCTGGCCGGTCGCCACGTACGCCGCCTTCATCGCCGTTCCCCGGCTACGGCGGCACTGGCGCGCCACGGACCGTCCGCGGGCGCCGCTGTGGTGGTCGTGGTCCCTCGCGGGGTTCGTGGCGTACCTGCTCGCCTGGAGCTCCCTCACGTTCTTCCGGCTGCATGCCATGACCTGGCCGCAGGCCGGGACGTCGTTCATCGACATGCCCTTCCATCTGTCGTTGATCGGCGAGTTGAGGCACCACGTGCCGCCGGCGATCCCCACCGTCGCGGGTGAGCCTCTCTCCTACCACTGGTTCGTGTTCGCGCACTTCGCCGCGGCGAGCTGGGTGACAGGGGTCGAGCCGCTGGTGCTGGCGTACCGGCTGGCCGTCCTGCCCATGCTGGTCGCGGCGGTCGTCCTGACCGGCATGCTCGGGCAGCGGATCATCGGCAGCCGCGCCGGAGCCTGGCTCTCGGTGGCCGGCCTGCTGTTCGTGGCGATGCCGAGCCTGTACGCCAACGCCAACGGACTGCTGCTGTGGACCGGCGTGCAGCACATCGTGTGGGCCAGCCCCACCCAGGCCTTCGGCGCGCTCCTCGTGGTCTTCGTCCTGCTCCTCCTCACGGAGCTGCTCACCGAGCCCCGAGCCCGCACCGCCGGGCACTGGCTGCTGCTCGGTCTCCTGCTCGCCATAACGATGGGCGCCAAGGCGTCGTACCTGCCGCCGCTCGTGGCCGCCCTGCTTCTGGTGGCCGTGGTCGAGGCCGTCCGGCGACGCTCGCCCCGGCCCGCGCTGGCCGCCCTGGGGATGGCCGCCTGCTGCTTGGTCTACGCGCAGTACGTCCTGTTCGGCAGGGCGACCCAGGGCATGGCCGTCGATCCACTCGCGCTGGCGCGCAAGACGTGGCAGATGCTGACCGGGGTCACGGCCGAGCCGGCCTGGCCGTCGGTGGCCGCCATGACGGCGGTCTTCCTCGCGGGCTGGGCCATCACCTGGTGCGGCACCTTCGGGCTGCTGTCCAAGCCGCTGTCCCTGCTCCGGCCGGACACGACGCTCCTGGCCGGCATGAGCGGAGCCGGTCTGGCCGCCGGGCTCCTCCTTGGCAGCACCCATCTGAACGAGGGCTACTTCATCTGGTCCGCCTACCCGTGCATGGCCGTACTGGCGGCCCACGGGCTCCTGACCGTCGTCCGCCGGGAGCGCCCGTCGCTCTGGGCGATGGCGGGCGCGGCCGCCGCCGGAATGGCCGCCGTCCACCTCGTCCGCCTGCTGACGGGGACCGTGGTCCCGCTCGGGCCGGGCCGGAGCGATCTGCCCCTGTACATGCCCTACATCGCGCTGGCGGGCGTCTTCGCGCTGGGGGCCGCGTCCCTGATGGTGATCAGGACCCGGCGCCGCGCGTGGTCGCTCCTGCTCGTGATGGTCATGGCGGCCGGTGCCCCCGCCGCGTGGCAGGTCCGGGTGAGCCTGCTCCGGCAAGGAGTGGGCGAGAGCGTCTTCCACGGGGCGGCCCGGCCGGCTCCGGACCTGGTGCCGGAAGGTCTGCTGGAGGCGGCGCGCTGGCTGCGCGACCACTCCGGAGCGGACGACCTGATCGCCGTCAACACCCACTGCCTCTGGGGCCACGAGAGCCCGTGCGACAGCCGCCAGTTCTGGGCCTCTGCGCTCACGGAGCGGCGGGTGCTGGTCGAAGGGTGGGCGTACACGGCGACGAACCTCGCCCGCGAGATCCCCGGCGTGCCGGTGCTGAGCCACCCCTTCTGGGACGAGGAACTGCTTCGGACCAACGACGCCGTCTTCCGTCATCCCTCGGCCACCGCCGTGCGGCTTCTGCGCGAGCGCTACGGAGTTCGCTGGCTGCTGGTCGACGAGCGCGCGCCCGGTACGGCGTCGCGGCTCGGCGACTTCGCGCAGTTCCGGTACCGCGCCGGTGACTACGCGGTCTACCAGACAGCCGTTCAGACAGCGCGACAGTGATCGGGCTCAACGTGTCCAGTGCCGACCGGACGACCGCTGCGCGGTCGCGACTACTCCTGAAGATGACGCTGACCTGCATCGGCCTCGGGGCGGTGTGCCTGGCGGGCCTGTCAGGCGCGGGCTCGGGACCGGTGGCGGGCGCCCGCGCCGCCCATGCGGCCGTGGCGCCGGCCGGTGCCCGCACCGCTGACGCCGGAATGCCGGCTGACAGCAGATCGCCGAAGCCCGAGCGGCGCGAGAAGGCGCCGAGGGGCCACCGGCGCTCCTCGACGCATCGTGAAACGGCCTCGCCGCGCGGCGAGACCGCCTTGGCGCCTGCGAACGCTCCACGTGCTTTCCGCCAGCGTGGGCAGGCGGCGGGCAGGAGAGCGCGAGCGACCTGCCCGCCGTCGTCCGTCATCTGCATCGAGAACAGCCTGCCGGGTAACCCCTCCACCGAATGGGGCGTCACCGGCTCGGGCGACTCCAACATCCAGGGCTACGCGACGCAGATGAGCGTCAACCACGGCGCGACCGTCCAGTTCAAGGTGAACACGGCCGCCACCTCCTACCGGCTCGACATCTACCGTATCGGCTACTACGGCGGCATGGGGGCGCGGCTGATCGCCACGGTCAGCCCGTCCGCCACGCTGCCGCAGACCCAGCCCGCCTGCATCACCGACGGCTCCGTCGGCCTCATCGACTGCGGCAACTGGGCGGTGTCGGCCTCCTGGGCGGTGCCGGCCTCGGCGGTCTCGGGCGTCTACATCGCCAAGCTCGTCCGCACGGACGGGACGACCGGCGCCAGCCAGATCATCTTCATCGTGCGCGACGACGACCGGCAGTCCGACCTGCTGATGAAGACGTCCGACACCACCTGGCAGGCGTACAACGGCTACGGCGGCAGCAGTCTCTACCTGCGCAGCGGCAACCCCGCGCGTGCCTACAAGGTCAGCTACAACCGGCCCTTCACGACCAACTGCTGCGAGTGCTGCGCCGGCGGCAACGAGTCCTGGTTCTTCTCCATGGAATATCCCATGATCAGGTGGCTGGAGGCCAACGCCTACGATGTCAGCTACACCTCCAGCATCGATGTGGCCAGCACGCCCCAGGAACTGCTGGAGCACCGGATCCTGCTGTCGGTCGGCCACGATGAGTACTGGTCGGACAGCATGAGAACGAACTTCCAGAACGCCCGCGACAGCGGAGTGAACCTGGCCTTCTTCTCCGCCAACGAGGTGTTCTGGAAGACCAGGTGGGAGAACAGCATCGACGGGTCCGGCACCCCGTTCCGCACGCTCACCTGCTACAAGGAGACGCACGCCAACGCCAAGATCGACCCGAGTCCGCAGTGGACCGGAACGTGGCGAGATCCCCGCTTCTCCCCCCCGTCGAACGGCGGACAACCGGAGAACGCCCTGACCGGGACTCTGTTCCGGATCAACGGCGTGGTGAACGACGCGATGACGGTGCCGGCCGCGTACGGGCCGATGCGGCTCTGGCGCAACACGTCCGTCGCGACACTGCCCCCAGGCGGAGTCGCGACCTTCCCGGCGGGAACGCTCGGCTTCGAGTGGGACGAGGAGCCCGACAACGGGTTCGCACCCGCCGGCATCGCCCGGATGTCGTCGACCACGCTGTCCACCACGACGAAGTACCTGCTCGACTACGGCAGCACCTACGGCGCCGGCACGGCGACCCACAGCCTCACCCTCTACAAGGCACCGAGCGGCGCATTGGTGTTCAGCGCGGGAACCATCCAGTGGTCGTGGGGGCTCGACGCCAACCACGAGCGGCCGGGAACGCCCACGAACATCTCGATGCAGCAGGCGACGGTCAACCTGTTCGCCGACATGCACGCCCAGCCGGTCACCCCGCAACCCGGCCTGGTGCCGGCCACCCCGTCCACGGACACCACGGCCCCGACCACGGCGATCACGAGCCCGTCGAACGGCGCCACGCTGTCGAACACGGCGCCCATCACGGTCCAGGGGACGGCCGCCGACGCCGGAGGCGGCGTGGTGGCCGGCGTCGAGGTCTCCTTCGACGGCGGTACCAGGTGGTTCCAGGCGACGGGACGCGAGAGCTGGCAGCTCACGTGGACACCCGGCACCAGCGGCCCGGTCACGATCCAGGTGCGCGCGGTGGACGACAGCGGAAACCTCCAGGCCAACCCCGACGAGGTCGTCGTCACCGTCACCGCGTCCGTCTTCGCGGCGAGCACCACGCCCGCCAACGACTCGCTCAACGGTGGCGGATCGGTGGAGCTGGGCGTGAAATTCCGCACCACCACCGCCGGGACGATCACCGGTGTGCGGTTCTACAAGGGGCCGGGCAACACCGGCACGCACGTGGGCAACCTGTGGAACGCGAGTGGCACCCGGCTGGCCACGGCCACCTTCACGAACGAGACCGCGTCCGGCTGGCAGGAGGTGACCTTCGCGACCCCTGTCACGGTGAATCCCAACACCACCTATGTCGCGTCGTACTTCTCTCCGACCGGCATATTCGCGGGAGACACCCCGTTCTTCGTCACCGAAGTGGTGCGCGGTCCTCTGACCGCGCTGGCCAACGGTGCGGACGGGGGGAACAGCGTGTACGCCTACGGCGCCGCATCCACTTTCCCGACGAACACGTATCAGTCCATCAACTACTACGTCGACGTGGTGTTCTCGCCGACGGTCCAGCCGGAGAAGAACCTGTGGAGCGCCACGACCGTCCCGGCCGTCCAGTCCCACAACGACGCCAGCTCGGTCGTCCTCGGCGTGAAGTTCCAACCGTCCGTGACTGGCGTCATCAAGGGCATCCGCTTCTACAAGGGCCCGCTCAACACCGGCACGCACGTCGGCACGCTGTGGACGACCGGCGGCACCCAGCTCGCCAGCGCCACCTTCACCAACGAGACGACGACCGGCTGGCAACAGGTGAACTTCGCCACGCCGGTCCGGGTCACCGCGGGCACCACGTACGTCGCCTCATACCTGGCGCCCCAGGGCGGGTTCGCATACGACCTGCAGTACTTCGGCACCGACTACCGGAACAGCCCGCTGACCGCTCCGGCCAGCGGCTCCGTCGGCGGCAACGGCGTGTACGCCTACAGCGGGACGAACACCTTCCCGTCCAACACGTACCAGTCGACGAACTACTGGGTGGACGTGGTCTTCGCGCCGTCATCCACTCTGTGGAGCACTACGGCGGTGCCCGCCGTCCAGTCCAACCCCGGCAGCGCCTCGGTCGTCCTGGGCGTCAAGTTCAGGTCCTCGACGGCCGGGACGATCAGGGGCATCCGCTTCTACAAGGGCCCGTTCAACACCGGCACGCACGTGGGCACACTGTGGACGACCGGCGGCGCCCAACTCGCCAGCGTCACCTTCACCGGTGAGTCGGCGTCCGGCTGGCAGGAGGCACTCTTCGCGTCACCGGTCACGATATCGGCGAACACGACGTACATCGCGTCGTACTTGGCGCCGCAGGGCAGGTTCTCGTACAACGTGTTGTACTTCACGACGCCCTACATCAACAGCCCGCTGACCGCAGTCGCGGACGGCGTGCAGGGAGGCAACGGCGTGTACGCCTACAACGGGACGAACACCTTCCCGACGAATACCTTCCAGTCGGCCAACTACTGGGTCGACGTGCTGTTCGACGCCGCGTAGCGCAGGCCGCCGCGCACGCATGAGGCGCCGCTCCGTCGTGACGATCGGATCGTCACG
>NZ_JBEXDT010000129.1:0-19456 GCF_040605905.1 Nonomuraea sp. NPDC005501
GGAAGACGAACGCGCCCAGCCGGCGGCGTCCCCGAGGAGGGCGTGGCCCGTCCCCGGGCGGCCGCGCCGGCGTGGCGCACCCCCTGAGCGGACGCTTTCCGCACCAAGAACCGCTGGTATCCGCCATGATTAGCCACTGCACTACGGGTAACAGAACCCCGAACGTTTAACTCCCCGAGGAGACAGAGATGGCACTTCCCACTCTTACCCCCGAGCAGCGCAAGGCGGCTCTGGAGAAGGCGGCCGAGGCCCGCGCGGCGCGTACCGCCCTGCTGGCCAAGGTCAAGGCCGGCGAGATGTCGTTCTCGCAGCTGCTGGAGCGCGATGACGACATCGCCAAGAAGATCAAGGTGTCGCAGGCGCTCCGCGCGGTCAAGGGCGTCGGCCCGGCGAAGGCGACCGCGCTGATGGAGGAGGCGGGCGTCGACGAGAAGCGCCGCCTCGGCGGCCTGGGCGCCCAGCAGCGCAAGAAGCTGGTCGAGGCGCTCGGCTAGAACCCGGGTGTCCGGGTCCTGGAGACCGGGTGGCCGGGTCCGCGCGGGTGTGCCGCGCGGACCGGCCGGCCGCCCGGCCCCGGAACCCCCGGCAGAGCCCGGAACGACCCCCAGGACCAGCCCCGGAACGACAACAGAGACCAGCCCCCGAGCGCGGGAGCCGGCCCCCGGCGGGGTCAGGAGCGCAGGTAGGTCAGGAGCGCAGGTAGGTCAGGACGGCGAGGACGCGGCGATGCTGGTCGCTGTCGTCGGCGTAGAGACCGAGCTTGCTGAAGATGCTCCGGATGTGCTTCTCCACCGCCCCGTCGCTGATCACGAGCTGCCTGCCGATGGCCGGGTTGGACCTGCCCTCGGCCATGAGCCCCAGCACCTCGCGCTCGCGCGGCGTGAGCTGCGCCAGCGGGTCGTTCTTGCGCCTTCGTACCATCAGCTGCGACACCACCTGCGGATCGAACACGGTCCCGCCCCCGGCCACGCGCCGCAGGCCCTCCAGGAACTCGTCCACGTCCACGACCCGGTCCTTCAGCAGGTAGCCCACCGCGCCCCGGGCGTCGGCCAGCAGGTCGTCGGCGTACGAGACCTCCACGTACTGCGACAGGATGAGCACCGGCGCCCCCGGCACCCGCCTGCGGGCCTCGACGGCGGCGCGCAGGCCCTCGTCGGTGAACGACGGCGGCATCCGCACGTCCACGACCGACACGTCCGGCCGGTGCTCGTCCACGGCCGAGACGAGGGCGTCGCCGTCGCCGACGGCCGCCACCACCTCGCAGCCGAACTCCTCCAGCAGCCTGACCAGGCCCTCCCTGATCAGAACCGCGTCATCGGCCACGACTACGCGCACGGCACCTCCGCCACGATCACTGTCGGCCCGCCGTCGGGCGAGTCGACCGTCAGCTCCCCGTCGACCGCGCGGAGCCGGTCGGCGAGCCCGGCGAGACCGTGTCCCTTGGCGACGTGTGCGCCGCCGACACCATCATCCCCGATCGTCAGCATGAGGAAGTTCCCGGTCCGGCTGAGCTGGATGGTGCAGAGGGTCGCGCGGCTGTGCTTGGCGATGTTCGTCAGGGACTCGGCGACCACGAAGTAGATCGCGTTCTCCACGGCCGCCTGGAAGCGCCCGACGATCTGCACGTCCAGCTCCACGGGCACCGTGCAGCGGCCGGCCAGGGCGGCGAGCGCGGGCGCGAGCCCGCGGTCGGACAGGATGGGCGGCGCGATGCCCCGCGACAGGGCGCGCAGCTCGTCGAGCGTCTCGCGGGTGGCGGAGATCGCGGAGGTGATCGTGGCCTGCGCCCCCTCCGGGTCCTTGGCCAGCTGCCGCTGCGCCCGGGACAGCTCCATGGCGAGCGAGACGAGGCGCTGCTGGGGGCCGTCGTGGATGTCGCGCTCCAGCTTGCGCAGGGCGTTCGCCTCGGCGGAGACGGCGGCGGCGCGGCCCTCGGCGAGGTCCTCGATGCGCTCCTGGAGCTGGGCGACGCCCGTGAGCAGCCCCCGGCCGAGCGCGGAGCGCACCAGCGCGGCGGCACGCACCGTGACCGGCATGAGCACCAGGCCCAGCAGGCCGAGGGAGACGTAGAAGATCGAGTTGACGCCGTAACCGTCGCCGAGGCCGAGCAGCTCGGGCAGCTCCACGTTGCCCGGGATGCGGGAGGTCACGATGCCGTAGACGGGGTAGAGCAGGCCGGCGAGCGGCACCGCCCAGAACACCACGGTCAGCACGAAAGCGATGATCGCCATCGGCAGGTTCAGGATGCCGTGGAGCAGGTCGAGCCAGGACTGGCCGCTGGTCAGGGGGTTGATCAGCCGGCGGAACCGGCCGGCGCCCTCGGGGGCGGGGCGGTAGCGGGGGCGTACGGGCGGTTGGCCAAGGACGTCGGACAGCCAGCCGCGCTCGGCGTCGGCGAAGCCCCTCGCGACCATGAGGGTGCCGGCCAGGAGCGGCACGCCGACCCACACGACCGCGGTGCCGACTCCGGCGGCGAACCCGGCGACCAGGATCGCGAAGCCGATGACGGTCGTGGGGAAGCCCACGAGCGTGTAGCGCGTGTCGAGCAGGACACGCCTCATGAGGGAGAGCATGGCGCAACGCTATGCCGGAGTCGTCGCGGTTTCGACCCGGTGCGCAGGCATGCCGCGGTAGGGCAGGCCCTACCCCGGCGGGTGGTGTGGTCTCGACCCGGACTCGGTGGCCCACGGCAATGTGCCGGCGTGCCCCGACCGGGAGCCTGGGTTCATCTCCTTCCCCGATGAACCCCGACGACCCCCGCATGAATCGAGGCCCCCCGTGACCGTGCTCCTCGACCGCCCGGCGACGCCCGGAGGCGGTGTCGCGGCCGGCCTGCCGCGCGTCGCCAGGGACCCGTTCATCGACGTGCTGCGCGTCGCGGGCATCGCGCTGGTGGTGTTCCAGCACTGGACGATCCCGGTGCTCGCCTTCGACGGGACCACTCTGACGACCGGCAACGCGCTGGAGACGCCCGGGGTGTGGGTGGTCACGTGGCTCAGCCAGGTGATGCCGCTGGTGTTCTTCGCCGGCGGAGCCGCCAACGCGATCAGCTTCCGCCGTGCCCGGCACGACGGGCCGCGCTGGCTGGCCACGCGGCTGCGGCGGCTCGCCTGGCCGCTGCTGCCGCTGGCCGCCGTGTGGATCCCGCTCCCCCACGCGCTGGCGGCGCTCGGCGTCCCGGCCCAGCCGCTGGAGACGGGCACGCGGCTGACCGGCCAGCTCCTGTGGTTCCTCGCCGTGTATCTGATCGCGGTGACGGCCACGCCGCTGATGGCTCGCCTGCACGACCGGTACGGCGGGCGGGTCCCCGTGGCGCTGGCCGCCGGTGCGGTGCTGACGGACGTGGCCCGCTTCTCCACGGGCGTGGACGCGCTGGGCTATCTCAACATCGTGTGCGTCTGGCTGGCGGTCCACCAGCTCGGCCTCCTGTACACGGAGGGGCGGATCACCCGGCCGGGCGTCATGGCGGCGGGCGGGTTCGGGGCCGCGGCGCTGCTGGTGTGGGCCGGACCGTACCCGGGCAGCATGATCGGCCTGCCCGGCGCCGAGATGTCGAACATGGCGCCCCCGACGCTGGCGATGCTGGCCGTGGCGTTCGGGCAGGTGGGGCTGGCCCTGCTGCTGCGCGAGCGGATCCTGCGGCTGCCGCTGGGCGGGCTGCTCAGGTGGGCGGGGCCGCGGGTCATGACGGTGTACCTGTGGCACATGCCGGCGCTGTTCGCGGTCACCGGCGTCGCCGTGGTGGGGCTGGGGCTGGACACGCCGGTGCCGGGCAGCGCGGCATGGTTCGCCGGATGGCCGCTGTGGTTCGGCGCGCTGTGCCTGGTGATGTGGCCGCTGCTGCAGGTGTTCGCCCGGTTCGAGGAGCCGCCCGCGCTGCCTTACCGGCCGGGCGGGTGGCCGGGGGCGCTGGTCACGGCGGCGCTGGTCGGCGCCGGTCTGCTGACGCTCACGGTGGCGGGGTTCGCGCCGGGGGCCGCGCCGGTGCCGGCGGTGGCGGCGGTCATCGGCGGGCTGCTGCTGACGACGCGGCGCCCGCACGCGCGCTCCACCGCCCGTCCTCGCACGTGATGCGCACCGGATGGTCGAAGCAGGCGCTGACGTGGCCGGTGGTCAGCACGTCCTCGACGGGCCCGGCGACGAGACACCGCCCGCCGCGCAGCAGCATGGCGTGGGTGGTGCTGGCCGGCAGTTCCTCCAGGTGGTGGGTGACGAGGACCGTCGCCAGCGATGGGTGCTCGCGCCGGAGCGCGTCCACGCTGGCGAGCAGCCGCTCGCGCGCCGCCAGGTCCAGGCCGGTGGCGGGCTCGTCGAGCAGGAGCAGCCTGGGCCGGGGCATCAGCGCCCGGGCGATCAGCGCCCGGCCGCGCTCGCCCTGGGACAGCGTGTCCCAGCGGGCGTCGCGCCGGGCGGCGAGCCCGAGCATGGCGGTGAGCCGGTCGGCGCGCTCGACCTCCCCGGCGGCCGGCGACCAGCGGGGCACGAGCGCCGCCGTGTTGGTCAGACCGGTCAGAACCACCTCGCCCAGCCGCAGCGGCCCGTCGGGCGCATGACGCGGATCGACGTGGCCGATGAAGGAGCGCAGCTCCCGCACGTCGACCCGGCCGAGTCGGCGGCCGAGGACCTCGACGGCACCGCGCGTGGGATGGGTGACCGCGCCCAGGAGCTTGAGCAGCGTGGTCTTGCCCGCGCCGTTGGCGCCCAGCAGCGCCCAGTGCTCGCCCCGGCGGACCGTCAGGTCGATCGAGCGCAGCAGGTGAGCGCCGTCGCGGACGACGTCCACGCCGGCCACGCGCAGCACGGGGCCGGCGGCGGACGGGGTGGAGACGATCATCCTTCGGCCGGCCGTGCGCGCAGGAACTCCATGAGGCCCTCCAGGTTGTCCACCGTGGCGGCGACCGCCGCGCCGGTGTCTCCGCGGGCCAGCGCCTCCAGCAGCCCGGCGTGGTGGCAAGAGACGTCTGGCATCGCGGTCTCGTGCGTCACCATCTCGGCCATGACCTCGCGCAGCACCGGCCTGGCCGAGGCGAACAGCGCCACCAGCGCCGGGTTGCCGGACAGCTCCATCACCGCTTGGTGGAAGTCGAGGTCGGCGTCCACGAAGGCCGCCGCGTCGCCGCCGATCTGCTCCTGACGCCCCCGCAGCGCCGCCCGGAGCCCTTCGATGTCCTCCGGCCGCGCGCGCCGCGCCGCCAGCCTGGCGCCCTCGACCTCCAGGGCCCGGCGCACCTCGCACGCCTCCAGCGCCCTCGCCCGCCGCAGCAGCGCCCGTACGTCGGCCGCCTCCCCCGCCTCACGGGCCGCGAAGGTCCCCGACCCGTGGCGGACGTCCAGCAGCCCCTCGCGGGCCAGCACCCGGACCGCCTCCCGCACCGACGACCGGCCCACGCCCAGCTCGGCCGCGAGCCGCTCCTCGCTCGGCAGCCGCTCGCCCGGCTTCCAGAACCCGTCCCGGACCCGCTCCCGTAGGAGCCTTTCGAGCTGCGGCACCACGGGCCCGCGCGTCAACCCCGACTCGACCATGCCGCCACCGTAGCAGACCTCAGACGTCTGAGGACTTGCCGGCTGGGGCGGTGAACCGGCGGAAACACGCCTGTCACACGCGGGTCGCCACAATGGCGTGACATGACGACACTACGACCGCTGTCCGAGGCCGACCTGCCGGCCGTCGCCGCCATCTACGCCCACTACGTCGACCGGACCGTGGCCACCTTCGACGAGACGCCTCCCGGCGTCGAGGACTGGCGGGGCAAGACGGCCGCCATCACGGGGGCCGGGCTGCCGTTCCTGGTGACGGAGGAGGACGGCGAGGTGACAGGGTTCGCCTACGCCGGCCCGTTCCGTCCCAAGCCCGCCTACCGGCACACGGTCGAGGACACCATCTACCTGGCGCCCGGGGCGACGGGACGCGGGCTGGGACGGCTGCTGCTGGGCGAGCTGATCGAGCGGGCCGCCCGCGCGCGGGCGCGGCAGATGGTGGCGGTGATCGCCGACAGCGGCGACCCGGCCTCGCTGCGGCTGCACACGGCGTTCGGCTTCGAGCAGGCGGGGCGGCTGAGGGGCGTCGGCTTCAAGCACGACCGCTGGATCGACACGATCCTCCTCCAGCTCACCCTGTGAAGTGAACCGGTTCGAAGCACCAGGTTCCCCGCGCACGCCACAACGGACGGCGCGCATCGGGCAGCCGGTTCGGAGCACCGGGGTTTCCACCCCACTCCCCCCGCACACCACAACAGACCGCGCGCATCGGACAGGCGGTTCCAAGCACCGGGGTTTCCACCCCACTCCCCCCGCACGCCACAACGGACGGCGCGCATCGGGCAGGCGGTTCGGAGCACCGGGGTTTCTTCGGCAGGATAGGGACCGTGAGCCTTCTCATCGACCGCCTTCCCGAAGAGATCGACGCCGACCCCGACGCGATCTTCGACGCCTTCGTCTCCTGGAACTCCGAACGGGGGCTCACGCTCTATCCCGCCCAGGAGGAGGCGCTCATCGAGGTCGTCTCCGGCAGCAACCTGATCCTGGCGACCCCCACGGGCTCCGGCAAGAGCCTGGTCGCGGCCGGCGCGCACTTCGCGGCGCTGACGCGCGACATCCGCACGTTCTACACCGCGCCGATCAAGGCGCTGGTGTCGGAGAAGTTCTTCGACCTGTGCGCCGTCTTCGGCACCGAGAACGTCGGCATGATGACCGGCGACGCCAGCGTCAACCCCGGCGCCCCCATCATCTGCTGCACCGCCGAGATCCTCGCCAACGTCGCACTGCGCGACGGGGCGGCGGCCGACATCGGCCAGGTCGTCATGGACGAGTTCCACTTCTACGCCGAGCCCGACCGCGGCTGGGCCTGGCAGGTGCCGCTGCTGGAGCTGCCGCACGTGCAGTTCGTGCTGATGTCGGCCACGCTGGGCGACGTCTCGATGTTCGAGCGCGACCTGACCCGGCGCACCGGCCGGCCGACCTCCGTGGTCAAGCACGCCGAGCGGCCGGTCCCGCTGGTCTACTCGTACCGGATGACGCCGCTGCACGAGACGCTGGAGGAGATGCTCTCGACCGGGCAGGCCCCCGTGTACGTCGTGCACTTCACGCAGGCCGCCGCGATGGAGCGGGCGCAGGCGCTGATGTCGATCAACATGGCGACGAAGGCCGAGAAAGAGGCCATCGCCGCGATGATCGGCGGTTTCCGGTTCACCACGCGCTTCGGCCGGGCGCTGTCGCGGCTCGTGCGCCACGGCATCGGCGTGCACCACGCCGGGATGCTGCCCAAGTACCGCCGCCTGGTCGAGCGGCTGGCCCAGGCCGGCCTGCTGAAGGTCATCTGCGGCACCGACACGCTAGGCGTGGGCGTCAACGTGCCGATCCGCACCGTGCTGTTCACGGCGCTGTCCAAGTACGACGGCAACAAGGTGCGCCGCCTGCGGGCCCGCGAGTTCCACCAGATCGCCGGCCGGGCCGGCCGGGCCGGGTTCGACACGATCGGCTACGTGGCCTGCCAGGCGCCCGAGCACGACGTCGAGAACGCCAAGGCCCTGGCCAAGATCGGCGACGACCCGAAGCGGCGGCGCGGCTACGCCCGCAAGAAGCCGCCGGAGGGGTTCGTCGGCTGGAGCGAGGAGACGTTCGAGAAGCTGCAGACGGCCGAGCCGGAGCCGCTGGCCTCGCGCTTCAAGGTGAGCAACGCGATGCTGCTGGCCGTCATCAACCGGCCCGGCGACTGCTTCCAGGCGATGAAGCACCTGCTGACCGACAACCACGAGGACCGCAAGTGGCAGCGGCGGCACATCAGCCAGGCCATCGCCATCTACCGGTCGCTGCTCGCGGGCGGCATCGTCGAGCAGCTCGGTGAGCCCGACGAGCAGGGCCGGCGGGCCCGGCTGACGATCGACCTGCAGGAGGACTTCGCGCTCAACCAGGCGCTGTCCACCTTCGCGCTGGCCGCCTTCGACCTGCTCGACCAGGAGGCGCCCGGCTACGCCCTCGACATGGTCTCCATCGTCGAGTCCATCCTGGACGACCCGCGCCAGATCCTGTCCGCCCAGCTCAAGAAGGCCAGGGGCGAGGCGGTCGCGCAGATGAAGGCCGACGGCATGGAGTACGAGGAGCGCATGGAGGCGCTCGCCGAGGTCATGTACCCGATGCCGCTTGAGGACCTGCTGCTCGGGGCGTACGAGACGTACCGGCGGGGCCATCCGTGGGTGGGCGACTACACGGTCAGCCCCAAGTCGGTGGTGCGCGACATGTACGAGCGGGCGATGACGTTCGGCGAGTACATCCAGTTCTACGAGCTGGCCCGCTCGGAGGGCACGGTGCTGCGCTACCTGGCCGACGCCTACCGGACGCTGTCGCGCACCGTTCCCGAGCACCTGAAGACCGAGGACCTGGTGGACCTCATCGAATGGCTGGGCGAGCTGGTCAGGCAGGTCGACTCGTCACTGATCGACGAGTGGGAGAAGCTGGCCAACCCCGCCGAGGCGCTGGAGGCGCACCAGCAGCTGGAGACCAGAGTGCGGCCGGTCACGGCCAACACGCGGGCGTTCCGGGTGCTGGTGCGCAACGCGATGTTCCGGCTGGTGGAGCTGTGCGCGCTGGAGAAGGAGGCGGAGCTGGAGGAGCTGGCTCCGGACGTCGACTGGGGCGCGGCGCTGGACGCCTACTACGACGAGCACGAGGAGATCCTCACCGACGCCGACGCGCGCGGGCCGGCGCTGCTGCGCATCGAGGAGGAGAGCGGGCTGTGGAAGGTCCGCCAGACGGTCAAGGACCCGGCGGGCGACGGCGACTGGGGCATCGACGCGCAGGTCGACCTGGCGGCCTCCGACGAGGAGGGCCGGGCGGTGCTGCACGTCATCGGCCTCAACCGGCTCTGATCCCGTGCTGGGAGCGCTTGGAGCCCGGCGGCCCCCGGGCCGACGCCGGGCTCGACGTCCCCCGCTCCGGTCACACCTGGTGATCGCAGTCGATCACGGGGACGCGCGGCGGGAGAGATAGCCGTGTGCCGGAACGGACTGGCAACGGCGTTCCGGCACACGCCTGTTCCTCAATCCTCGCGGGGAAAGGTTCTTGATGGGGTCATGGCAATGTCTCAAGATCGGGACATTTCGCACCTCGCGATGCGGCAGATCTTGAGGAGCATCCGCTGGGCGTCCTTGGCCTGCTCCCGGTAGTCCGCCTGGGCGGGCCTGCCCCACTCCCCCGCCCGCGTGTAGAGCAGGAGGGCGTTGGCGCGGCGGGCCACCACGGCGCGCTCGCCGCCGATGGCCGGCTTGCCGCCCTGGTAGCTCTGGCCGGAGACGGTCACGGCCTCGTCGCCGAGGGTCAGCGGCGCGACGGCGTACCGGTAGCCGGCGGTGCGGCAGCCCACGGCGGCGGCGCGCAGGTCCTTCATGGCCTTGCGGGCCGCGGCCTCGGAGGCGTAGAGGACGACCTGCTCGGACTTGGAGTAGTCGGGGACGGCCGTGTAGACCACGGTCTTGGCGGCCACCCGCCCGGCCCGGCCCAGCTTGGGGCGCTCGCACGGGTCCACCACCAGCGGGGCGGTCTTCCTGGCGCTCACGCTCCAGCTCGTCTCCGGGTCGTCGTCCTTGACCGCGGCGGCCTTCTCGGACAGCAGGAACCCGTTCGGGATGGACACGGCGGCGGCTAACACGAGACTGATCAGCATGGTTCAAAATAGTACGAATGAGTGACGAGGACATCAGAAGGGTTCTGGGCCTGCTGTCGCAGGAGGACACGCTGCGCGCGTTCGCCTCCCTGGTGCTCGGCGTGGGCGGCGAGCAGCCGCCGAAGGCGCTCGACCGGCTGGCCGGCGGCGGCCTGGCCGCGCGCGGCGAGGACGGGACGTGGCGGGCGACCCCCGAGCGGTTCCGCGACCTGCTGCGGGAGCGCGCCGAGCCGGCCGCCGCGCTCAGCGAGGAGGAGCGCCTGCTGCGGACGTTCCTGGTGGACGGCCGGCTGCGCACGATGCCGATGAAGCGCGAGAAGCGGCTGGTGGTGCTGCGCTACATCGCGCGGCTGTTCGAGCCGGGCGTGCGTTACGCGGAGAAGGACGTGAACGTGACGCTGCGCGCCTTCCACGACGACTACGCGGCGCTGCGCCGCTACCTGGTGGACGAGGACCTGCTGTCGCGGGAGGGCAACGTCTACTGGCGCAGCGGCGGCCCGGTCGACGTCCAGGACGGCTAGGACCAGCGCCGTTCAGGTAGTGGCGGGGTGGCGGTGTCAAGGGCCGCGGTCCGCAGCACCTGGTAGGCGGTCAGCAGGGCCCATACCTCCTGACCCGGCCGCTACCCCGACCGTTCTGACTGCGGCAACGTGTTCCAACAGCGGAGCTCCTGTGGTGAGGATGTCTTGGAGTGACAGACCTCTTCTGCAGCAGCTCCGCTGCTTTGTTCACCGACCTTGACGAACAGCCCTCTTTCTTAAGCGAACGGCGTTGCCCCTAGAAGAGCAGCCACATTTTCCAGTCCCAGTCGGGGTAGCCAGGAATCCCGTTGTCGAATTCTTCGCAGTACCACGGCTTGCCCGTCTTCTTCGCGGCCTCGACACACTGGAACTGATACTCGTAGGCCGCGACAGCGTGCCAGGTAGGAGGAGCGGCCGCGTGCTCCTGGCCCGTGGTGGCGTTCGCCGCCGACGTCCCCAGCATGCTCATCCCGGCGAAGAGGGCGGCGGCCACCGCCATGGCATTGCTTCCGCGTCTGATCGCTCGCATACACACTCCTTTTTCGCTTTTCTTCTGTGCTTCTCCAACGGTATGGAGCTGACGGCGCCGCCGAATCCGTCACATAACCGGTTCATGGCGCGAATGGCGAGAATAGCGCCCGCCGCACCGGCGGACAGGACCAGTCGCATGACAGATGCCAGGCGAGACCACGTTCCTTACCGTTCGGTTGTACATCGTCAAGCGAAAGGAAATACCCATGCGATCGCTCAGATGGTCCCTGAGTGCGCTGGTCATGGCCGGCGCCGTCGTCGCGGGGCCCGGCGTGTCGGCCGCACCCGCGGCTGACGCGGCGGCAACCCAGGCGGCCGCGATGGAGCCGGACAGCTGGTACCGCTACAAGCGGTACGACTACGAGGAAGTATGCAAGTCCGTGGGGCTCGCGAAGTTCTCGATATGGGAGTGCGTGCCGGTGGAAATCGTGCCGGCCAGAGTAATCGTCTACGACCTGTGGTACTTCGCGTGACAACACGGGCGTCCATCGCTCCCGGCAAGGGCGCCGAGGACGCGCCGTGAGACAGGCCACCACCTCGCCCCGGTCCTCTCCGCAGGACCGGGGCCACCCGCGCCATCCATCAGCCGGCGACTCGTGCGCCTTCCCCGAGATCGAGCCTGGCCAGCTCTGCCCGGGACGCCACGCCCAGCTTGGGATAGGCCTTGTACAGGTGGTAGCCGACGGTCCTCGGGCTGAGGAAGAGCTGCGCGGCGATCTCCCTGTTGCTCAAGCCCTTGGCCGCCATCCGGATGATCTGCAGTTCCTGCGGCGTCAACCGGTCCAGCGCTCCGATGGGACCACGTCCCTCCACGACCTGGCGCTCGCCGGCGGCACGCAGCTCCGCGCGAGCGCGCTCAGTCCACGGACGCGAGCCCAGCCGTTCGAAGATCTCCGCGGCCGACCGCAACCGGCGTCGAGCATCCGCGCGACGTCGCATCCGGCGCAGCCATTCCCCATACAGCAACTCCGTACGGGCCCGCTCGAACAACCGGCCACCCCGCAGATGCAGCCGGAGAGCCTGGACGTAGTACCGCTCGGCGTCCTGCTCCGAGGCCAGCAGCGCCCTGCATCGCAGCGCCATCGCGCCGGCCCACGGCGCGGGCGTCTGCGCCGCCCACACCTGGACCCGCTCCGACGCCCCCACCGCGAAGTCGTTCCGGCCCGCCCGCACCGCCGCCTCGACCAGGTCCGGCATACGGTGCATGACCATCACGGCACGGGCGGCGGGCCCGAAGGCACCGAAGTCCTCGGCCCGGCGCACAGCGGCTTCCGGCCGTCCCATGGCGAGGTCGAGCAGGTTCAGCGAGACGCAACGCATGCCCCCGATGGCGGCGTCATGGACGTCGGCGATCTCCTCCGCCAGTGCCAGGCACCGCTCCTCATCGCCCTGGATCGCAGCCAGATACGTCATGACGCCGGTCAGCAGGGCCGCGTAGTGTCCCTGATCGGTGTCACGCGCGACGCGCAGCCCCTCACTGGCGCTGGCCAGCGCCTCCCGGTGCCGTCCCAGGAACATCTGCGAGCGTGCCACGAGCAGGAGCGCCAGCGGGAGTAGCCCGATCGCCCCCTGGGCTCGGCACTCGCGCTCGATGGCCGCGGCCCTTTCGTAGGCGACCATGTCGTCGCCGATCACCAGGTCCCATATGGCGAGCTGCGCGCGTTCCTGAAGCTGTACCGGCTCGGCGCTGTCACGCAGGCCCTCGATCAGGTCCCGCAGCCCTGCCAGGCCCGTCGGCGGCTCCTCGGCGGCCAGGCCGCCCATGCCGGTGAGCGCCCGTGTCAACGGCCGGAGCCGCCCGGCGAGGGTGGTGCCCAGCTCGGAGACGCGCGCTGCCGTCCGCGCCAGAGCGGTGTAGTCACCGCCCATCCAGGCCGGCGTGAGCGCTTCGAAGTACAGCGTGACGGCCACGTCCTCGGCCTGCGCGCTCACGGTCTCCGCCGCCCGGGCCAGCAACGTGTGGGCGGTCTCCGCGTGACCGTTCGCCATCGCGATCCTCGCGCGGGTGCGCGCGAGACAGGCCAGCACCGTCGGGCCGGCCGCATCCGGCGCCGCCCGATCGGCGAGCTCTGCCGCACGCGCGTACAGCCCCGCGTCCGTGGCGGCCGCGGCGGCCGCGGCGAGGCGACGCCCTCGCTCCCCCGGGTCAGGGCTGAGCTGAGCCGCCCGCTCGCACGCCGCGGCCACCGCGGCGTACCCGCCCCTGGCGCGAGCGTGCTCCGCGCTGCGCTCCAGCGCCGCGGCGCTCTCCTCGTCGGGGCCCGTGGCCGCGGCGGCCAGATGCCAGGCCCAGCGGTCCACATCGCCATGACGTCCGGCCAAGGTCTCCGCCAGCGCCCGATGGACGGCCAGCCGCCTCACCAGCGAAGCGACATGATAGGCGGCGGTACGTGCCAGCGGATGCCGGAAGCTGACGCGACCATCGCCGACGCGGATCAGGCCCGCGGCCTCGGCGGCGTCCATGTCCGCCAGCTCTGCGCCGAGTTTCCGCGCCGCACCCAGCACGACGTCCAGGGCGCCCGTGTCGTCCGCGGCGGCCGTCAGCAGCACGGTCCTGGCGCCCTCTGGCAGCCGCTCGACTCGGTCGCGGAAGAACTGATGAACCCGGCCGGGAACGGAGTGGGATCCGATGCCGACGGCGTGAATGGGCTCCTCGTCCGCGGACTGCGCCGGGGTGAGCAGCGCGGGCAGCGCCAGCAACGCCATCGGGTTGCCCCGTGCCTCTTCCAGGAGCTGATCACGCGCCCCCGGGGCCAGGCCACCGGCGTGCCTGCTCAGCAGGTCGGCGGCGTGCGCGGTGTCCAGCCCGGTCAGGCGCAGGTCCGGCACGCCGGCGGCGGGAAACGGGTGCTCATGCTCGCGAGCGGCCTCATCCTCGCGAGCGGCGAACAGCAGCACGACGCCCTCCGCCTCCAGCCGGCGGGCGGCGAACAGCAATGCCTCGGCCGACGCGTGATCGAGCCATTGCGCGTCGTCCACCAGGCACAGCAGCGGACCCTGCTCCGCGATGTCGGCGAGCAGAGTGAGCACCGCCAGCCCGACCAGGAACCGATCCCCACCCGACGCGGGCCCCACACCGAGCGCGCTGCGCAGCGCCCGTCCCTGCCTGTCGGGCAGCCGGCCGATCCGGTCGTGAGCGCCACGCAGCAGTAGGTGCAGCGCGGCGAAGGGCAGTTCCGTCTCCGGCTTGAAACCCGCTCCTCGTAACACCCGTGTCCCGCCACCGGCCGCCTCGGCGGCGTAGTCGAGCAGCGCCGACTTGCCGATCCCGGCTTCCCCGCGCAGCACCAGGGCCCCGCTATGGCCGGACCGGGCCTCCACGAGCAGACGATCGATCGCCGCCCGTTCCGCAATCCGCCCTATGAGCACGACGAATCCCTTCGCTCGAGGCTGTCCAGCGGTGCCGGCGCTCCGATCTGCCCTTGATGCCGATCTACCCTTTGCGCCGGTCGCCAGGAGCGTTCACCCACGGCGCGCTCTTTCGAGCAGTCGCGTCGCCGGATCAGTCACAGAAGTCCCCACCATAGAGCTCCCGCTCTGGTCGCGAATCCGTCAAGCGACTGGGTCTCGGATCGCTCGCGAGAAGGGGATCCGCCGGCAACCGCCGTCCTTCGACAGATGCGGAGCGCACGGGTCCAGACCGTTCGCGTGGACCGGGGTGCGTCGCCGTGGGTTGACCGACGCCGCGCGGGTAGCGCGTCGTTGCCGGCCGACCTGTGGTTACCAGGGCTCGCGGATGTTGCGGGTCAAGGCGTCGATCTTCGCCTCCCAGGCGGCGTCGTCCTCCGGCCGGCCGGGCACCCCGGGCAGGGTCTGCCAGGGCAGCGGCCCGCCCTCGCGCCGGTACTCCACGCCGATCGCGTCCAGCCTGGGCAGGTGCGCCGCCAGCCGTTCGCGGAAGTCCGGCAGGTCCCGCCCGGCCGGGCTCCACACGGTCTCGGCGAAGGCGGCCAGCCGGGGGAAGGCCATGTAGTCCACGCGCCTGGCCGAGTCGATGAGCTCGGTCCAGACCGCGCACTGCGCGCCGAGCACCCGCGCCTCGGCGGGATCGCCGCGCAGCGCGGCCGGCACCGGCTCGAAGGCGTGGACGTCCTCCAGCGTCAGCACCGTCCCGAACGGCGCCGGCTCGTCCGGCCCGGGACCCTGCCGGTAGTCCAGGTAGACGGAGGTGTTGGGGCAGGTGACCACGTCGTGGCCGCGCCGCGCGGCTGCGACCGCGCCGTGGTCGCCCCGCCACGAGGCGACCACCGCGCCCGGGGGCAGGCCTCCCTCCAGGATCTCGTCCCAGCCGAGCAGCCGCCGCCCCCGCGAGGCCAGGTGGTCGGCGAAGCGGCGGATGAGCCAGCTCTGCAGCTCGTCCTCGTCGCGCAGCCCCAGCTCGGCGATGCGGCGGCGGGCGGCGGGGCTGGCCCGCCACTGGTCCTTGCGGCACTCGTCGCCGCCCACGCTCACGTACGGCCCGGGGAACAGCTCCAGCACCTCGTCGAGGACGTGCTGGAAGAACGCGATGGTGGATTCCTCGACGTTGAGCACGTTGACGCCGACGCCCCAGGTGGTGCGCACCTCCAGCGGGGTGGCGAGGTTGCCCAGCTCGGGGTGGGCGGCGATGGCGGCCTGGGTGTGGCCGGGCAGGTCGATCTCGGGCACGACCGTGATGTGCCGGGCGGCGGCGTAGGCGACGATCTCGCGCAGGTCGTCCTGGGTGTAGTAGCCGCCGTGCGGCCGGCCGTCCATGGGGCCGTCCCAGCCGACCTGGCTCTCCCTGCGCCAGGCGCCGACCTCGGTGAGCCGCGGATAGCGCCGGATCTCCACGCGCCAGCCCTGGTCGTCGGTGAGGTGCAGGTGCAGGACGTTCAGCTTGTGCAGCGCCATCAGGTCGACGAAGCGCAGCACGTCGTGCTTGGGCAGGAAGTGGCGGGCCACGTCCAGCACGCAGCCGCGCCAGGCGAAGCGCGGCGCGTCCTCGACGTACGCGGCCCGCACCTCCAGCGGCGGCGCCCCGGAGCCTGCCGCCCTGCGGTGGGCGCGGGGCGGCAGGAGCTGCCGGAGCGTCTGCGCTCCGTAGAACGCCCCGGCGGGGCCGCCCGCCTCGATCCGCGCGCCGCCGGTGTCCACGGTCAGCCGGTACGCCTCGGGCGGCAGGTCCGCCAGGACGAGGCTGATCGTCCCCGACGGCCCGTCTCCGGCGGCCGGTCCGCCCGGCAGGAGCTCGCCTCCGGTCACCGGGCCGAGCTCCGCGCGCAGCCAGGAGGCCACCTCGCCGAGGGCGGGGTCGGCGGCGAGCGCGGTGTCGCGGTCCAGGAGCCAGCGGCCCAGGCGGGGCTCGTACCGGACGGGCTTGGGAACGATCATGTGCTCTCTTTCTCCTCGTGGATCAGTCGCAGGTGATGGCGGCGTCGGCGAAGTCGGCGTGGTCGGAGGTGGCGTTGTCGCCGCCGTTGGTCGCGACCAGGCGCACGAACCGGGCGCCGCGCACGGAGGCGGTGATCTTCTTGCCGGGCTGCGCGCCGGTGAGCACGCCGGAGTACGCGACGCGGCCGCCGTCCGCCCAGACCTCGAACCCGGCCGAGCCGCCGGTGCCCACCTCGTCGTCGATGCCGGCGGTGAACTCCACGCTCCGGCAGCGGCCGGCGGTGTGGAACTCGATGTCGGCGGGCGCGTGCGCGCCCAGTCCCTTGGCGTACCGGACGCCCTCGATCGTGAGGGGCCGGCCGTCACCGGCCGCCTTGTCGCCGTTGCTGGTGTCCCGCTCCACCGGGCCGAAGTAGTTCTTGGCCGAGGTCCACGGCAGGTCGCTGAGGTACGTGCGGCCGGGGCCCGGCGCCTGGGCGACGGCCACGACGGCGGTGCCGGTGGCCGTCCCGCCCGTGAAGGCGGCCGTGGTGGTCAGGTCGTAGGCGCGCGGCTCCGTCCCCGCGGGCGGGGTGACCGCCCAGGTGACGGTGAACGCCTCCCCGGCGTCGAGCCGGGCCCGGGTCGCGGAGGTACGGGCCTCGGCCTTCCACCCCTCCGGCACGGCGAGCGTGACGCGCAGGTCGCGGAGCCGGCCGGTGCCGCCGGTGTTGACGACCCGGGTGAGGATCTCCCGCTCCTTGCCGGGTTCGAGCGTGCCCGGCCGGTCGTCGCCGAGGAAGGCCGGCGGGTCGGTCTCCACCGTCACCAGCGGCGGGGCCTGCTCCCGGCTCTCGCCGACGCGGTACATCACCGCGCCGTGCGCCGGCACGTGCGCCGACAGCTCGCCCGTGGTGGTGGCGACCTGCCCGGTCCACAGGTCCTCGGCGCGGTAGCGCGAGGCGGGCAGCCGGTGGGAGACGGTCGCCGCCCGGTTGCTCTCGTTGAACAGCACGATCGCCTGGTCGCCGCCGTCGAGGGGCTTGGCCAGGACGTGGTACCAGCCGTCGCTGCGCACCAGCCGGGCCGGGACGCCCAGACTGTCCTGGTTCACGGCGATCACCTTGGGGTTGGCGATGATCGCGCGCGGGGCGGTGGCCGGGTCGGCCTGGAGGACGAGCGGGGCGGCGCCGGCCGCCCAGAGGGTGAACTGGGTGCGGTACTCGGCGTCGGTCATGCCGCCCCGGCCGGCCTGGATCAGATCCGGATCGGCCCAGCTCCCCGGGCCGGCGTACTGGACGCGGAGCTGGTTGGTCTCCCAGACGTCCGCCATGGACGCGTAGGCGTCGACGAGGGGCCGGTTGTAGACGTTGGTCCGCCAGGTGGCCGCCTTCGCGTCCTTGGCCCACAGCCACGGGACGGTGCTGCCGTCCTCGTTGTTCATGGCGAACGTCACGGAGTCGCCGAGGGCCTCGCGCATGCGGGGGTAGAGGGTCTGGGCGATCTGCTGGACGTTCTGGCCGGGGAAGTCGGCCGTGGGTACGGCGCACCAGTCGTACTTGACGTGGTCGACGCCCCAGCTGCGGACCAGCTCGGCGTCGGCGGCCTCGTTGCGGTACGAGCCGGGGCCGCCGCCCGAGCACGCCTTCGTGCCCGCCGACAGGCTGAGCCCGAGCCGGAGCCCGAGGCCGTGCAGGTGGTCGGCGAGCGCCTTGATCCCGCCGGGGAAGCGGGCCGGGTCGGGGGCGAGGGCGCCGTCCGCGCGTTGCGGAGCGAGCCAGCAGTCGTCGACGAGGACGAGCCGGTAGCCGAGGGGCGCCAGGGCGGCGAGCCCGGCGGCGGCCTGCCGTACCGACGTCTCGGAGACCGAGCAGCCCTGCGAGCGGCTGCTCCACCCCATCGGCGGGCCGTCGGAAGGCGCCGCGGCGGCGCCGGGCACCGGGAGCAGGGGCAGCGTGAGGAGGGCCGCCGCGGCGGCGGCCGTGAGTTTGCGCATCGGGGGTCCTGTCAAACCTGGTTGAGCCGGGGGGCGCCGGGCTCGATGACGAAGGAGCCGGAGGTGTAGGCGGGGGCGTACGGCTCGGTGACGCGGGACAGCGACCGGAAGTCGACCGTCATCTCGCGCTCGGTGAGCCGGGCGCGGACGTAGCCGCGGCGGCCGTTGAAGAACTTCACGTGCGGGTTCTCGGCGAGCAGGACGCCGGTGTTGGGGTACTCGTCCAGGCCGTCCCCGGCGCTGGTCACGGACGTGGTGACCAGCTCGACGGCCACCGCCTCCGACTCGGGGTCCTGGAAGCTGCGCTTCACCTCGCCGGCCCAGTGGGAGTGGACGTCGCCGGTGAGGACGACGGCGTTGCGCCTCGTGGCCTCGATGGCGGCGGTCAGCCGGTCACGTGAGGCGACGTAGCCGTCCCAGCCCTCGTTGGAGTAGCCCTTGCCCTCGCCGTTGGTCCAGTCCATCTCCATCATGAACACCTGCTGGCCGAGCAGGTCCCAGGTGGCCGCAGAGTCCTTGAGCCGGCCTTCGAGCCACGCCTCCTGCTCCTGGCCGAGGATCGTGCGGTTGGGGGCCAGGCGCTCCTGGCAGTCGGGGCCGACCGTGCCGCTCCTGCCGGTGCAGGCGTACAGGTCGCGGTACTGGCGGGTGTCCAGCAGGTGCAGGTTGGCCACGGCGCCCCACCGGAGGGTGCGGTGCAGCCGCAGGGACGAGCCCTGGGGCCGCTGGGCGCGGCGCAGCGGCATGTTCTCGTAGTAGGCCTGGAAGGCGTCGGCGCGGCGCTTGAGGAACGGCGGGTCGGGCTGCTCGGGGACGTCGCCGGCCCAGGCGTTCTCGATGTCGTGGTCGTCCCAGACGACCGCCCAGGGGGCGACCGCGTGGGCCAGTTGCAGCTCGGGGTCGGCCTTGTGCTGGGCGTGGCGTAACCGGTAGCCGGCCAGGTCGAGGCACTCGCCGCCGGCCTGGTCGCGCACGGGGTACTTGTAGTCGCCGTACTCGTAGATGTAGTCGCCGAGGAACGCGATCAGGTCGGGCTCCTCCTCGGCCATCCGCCGGTAGGCGGTGAACCAGCCGGTCTGGTAGTCGGCGCAGGAGGTGAAGGCCAGGTTGAGCTCCCGGCTGCGCGTGCCCGGGGCCGGGGCGGTGACGGTGCGGCCCACGGGAGAGATCTCGCCCTCGGCCTTGAAGCGGTAGAAGTACTCGGCGCCCGGCTGGAGGCCGGCGGGCTCCACGTGGACGCTGTGGGCCTCCTCGGGCCGGGCGGTCTCGACGCCCTGCCGTACGACGTGACGGAAGCCCTCGTCCCGGGCGAGCTGCCAGTGGACGGCGACGGGCCGGGACGGCATGCCGCCGAGGCCGTCCGGGGCGAGCGGGTCGGGGGCGAGGCGGGTCCACAGGACCACGCCGTCGGCGGCCGGC
>NZ_JBEXDT010000130.1:0-19444 GCF_040605905.1 Nonomuraea sp. NPDC005501
GCGACGGCGGGACGCACCGCGCGCGGCCCGGCGGGCGCCTCGACGACCCGGGACCCGCGCTGGGCGGCGCGCGCCTTGCGCGCCTTCTTCACGCGTACCGGGACGGGCGCGGTGTGCCAGACGCGGCCGGAGAAGGTGATCGCCTCGGGCTCGGACATCGGCGCCAGGCGGTACCAGGCGCGCGGCTGCCCGAGGTAGCGCAGCTGCGACTCCAGCAGCTCGGTCAGGCGCTTGCCCTCGATGACGGGACGGGTGGACAGCCAGGTGACGATGCCCGGCGGCACCAGGAACAGCACGTGCCACGGCATCGCCACGGGGACGCCGACGAGCACCAGCAGGAGCGACCACGGCACGAACACTCCGACGAACACGCCTATCCAGACAATGGGCAGCGGCATCGGCAGCCGTAGGTCGTACAGCTTGTAGAGCCGCTTCTCGATGCGCCAGATATTCGTGTACGTGGGCAGGTCCACGCGGTCCTCCTCTCCACCCGCTCGTTCATGACCGCCATGGAGCGGTCTCAATCCTTTACTTGATGCCTAGGGCACCCGCGATCGCCTTGGCCGTCACCTCGATGATGTTGGGCACGTAGAAGATCACGCCGATGGCCACGGCCAGGATCAGGAACTGTACGAACCGGGTGATCTCGCGGGTGAAGAGGAAGAACAGCGCGACCACCGACACGACGACGAGGAAAAGCGGGGCGAAGAAGGCTCGCAGGAAGTCGGCGAGCCCTTCGGTGTTGACGCCGGTCGGAGCGGGCGACGGCGTCATCTCGATCAGGTTGAGCACTATGGTTTTCAAGATCACTTCTTGTCCTCCCGGGGGGTGCCGATCAGCAGCGCGGTCGTGCGTCTATCCAACGGCCCGACCGGCGCCGCGGATGTCCTTGACGTACCACTTGTCGCCCTGCTTCTCGACGGTGAGGCGGTAGCCCTGCTCGATGCGGCCGGCCGCCGCGCTCGTGTCGGCCGTGGGTTCGGCCGTCGGTGTGGCGCCGGGCACGACCCACACCACCACTGCCTCGACCTCTCGGGTGGCACCCCCCACAGGCACCACGAGCTCCTGCAACCCGCCGAAGGTGAACGCGCCACCGAAGCTCGGCAGGGTCGTGCCGACGGCGAGATAACGCTGCAACCCCTCGGTGTCCCCTGAGGCGTAGCTCTTGAAGAAGCCCTCCAGCTGGGGCTTGAGCTCGGCCTCCGCGACGTCGTCGGTCTCGGCCGCGGCGACCTGCGGAAGGTCGGCGGGCGCGGGCGCGGGCAGGATCGCCGGCCTGCCCGAGACGACGAACCTGCCGCCGGCGTCGTCGCCGGAGTAGTAGATCGGCACGGACAGCAGCATCCTGCGCGTGCCCGACTGGAAGGCGACCGCGACGACGGCGTTGCTGGCGTCGCTGGCCTGGATGTCGTACGGCTGGATGGCGACGGCGGCGAACTTGCCGTTGCCGTCCCAGCCGAGCTGGGGCGCCATGCCCTCGGCCAGGAACGCGGCGAGTTTGCCCTGCCTGCTCGTGGCGTCGGCGGGACTGAAATTCAGATAGACGCCCGCGAACTGGGCGGCGAACGCCATGCCACGCTGGGTCGGGAATCCGTTGCCGGTCTCGGTCACCGCATTCGGAGCAGGGGCGTTTTCCTGGGTGAATCGCTCAAATGGTGCACGGACCCCATTGACCACGATTACCACGATAAGCGCCCAGAGAATGGCGCGGCCCATCCAGACCAGCCAGCGTCCGCCACCACCCGACCAGCGCCCGCGACGGGGCCGCCGCGAGGGCGGCGGATCGTAGTCGGCGAGATCCGGGCGTGCCGAAAGCTCGGGGTCGCCAGCGATCCGAGGACCGTGCTGGACGGTTGACCTACGAGCCATCACGCCTCCGCTCGCGCCAATCCCCCCGGCTGGCGCGGTGTCGTCCGTTGCCGATCCCCATCATCCGTGGTGAAGCAGTCACCCTATCCGGTCTCCGCCATTGTTCCAGGAAAGCCACGCCCATGCTGCAGGCATCGCCGCCCGGGGGCAAACCGAGTACGCATGACACGCCGGAGTGTTGGTTCTTGCGGCAAACGTCCGGAATAGGCTTTTGACCAGGCCAGACACCTTCTGTCGCATTACCCGGTGGCCAGAGGTTCCTGTCCAAAGGGCGTAGGGACTGTCGCGACCTGCGCATTTGGTATAAGACGCCCAGCCGCACGCCCCGACGGGCGTGCGGCACGGTGACCGCCGCTGCCGAGCGACAGGTGGTCACCAGGATGGCGTTACGCGCTCCGCGTACACGCCAGGGTGGTCAGGCGGGCTCCCGGTGCTCCCCGCGCACACGCCGAGCGCCTCACACCGGGCCGCCTCAGACCGATTCACGGGACCCGCGTGGACGCGGGCCGCCTCAGATCGATTCACGGGACCCGCGTGGACGCGGGCCGCCTCAGGCCCGCTCGTGGTCGCCCGGGGAGGAGATGCCGCGCAGGGCGCGCAGGTGGTCTCCCGCCGGGGCGGGCAGGTCACGGCGGGGCACCGTGCGCTCCAGCGTGCCCCGCAGCTCGGCGAGCATGGCGGTGGCGTCGCGATCGCGCATCCGCACGGCCAGCTCCTCCCGCTCGTCCGCCTTCCTGCGCAGGTACGCCTCGCGGTTGACGCGCAGGCCGTACATGAGCTCCACCCTGAGCAGGGCGAGCTCCTCCTCAAGGGTGATGCCCGTGAGCGAGGGTGCGGGACGTCGTTTCCGGATGATGCGACGGATCATGAGGGCCCTCCCGAGTCAGCGTGAACGCCGTGACGATTCGACGCGCAGGTGCCCCATGTGGTTGACGTCTCATCTTTCCATGACCACGAGTCCTTCCAGGAGCCGCAGTCCTCCCAGGAACCGAGCCGTCAGCCGAGCATGCCGCTCCCCGCCCGTTCCAGCTGGTGCGGCATCTGCCAGCCCTCAGCCAGGCGCGACGGCCGCAGATTGGAACCGCCGCCGAAGAACTCGCAGAACTTCATGATCAGCGGGTCCCACCCGACGGGGTCCACGTAGTGCGTCCCGGGGATGATGAGCTCCTCCTCCACGTGCGCGCGCACCACCCTGACCTGGAAGGCGGTCGCGTTCCCGTCCGGGCCGCCGAACGCGTGGGCCTCCTCCACGACGCATTCGAGCTGCACCGGGCACTCCAGCACCCGCGGCGCCTTCACCAGGTCGGCCGCCTGCTCGGTCAGCCCCGCCACCGCGAACTTGCCGCGCTCGTGCCGGTAGCCCTGCTCCACCCGGCGGGGGGAGATCGCCGGGTTCGCGGTCAGCAGCGCGAGCCGGTCGACGGCGTCCACGAGGGTGGACGGCACGAGGTTGAGCACGCACTCCCGCTCACGGGCGAGGTTGGCCGCGGTCTGGGAGCTGTTGCCCACTCCCAGCATGGCGTGGTCGCCCAGCCACCAGGCCGACGACATCGGCATCAGGTTGGGCGAGCCGTCCTCGTTGCGTGAGCCGATCAGCACCACCGGAGTCCCGAAGTAGAGCACCTTCAGGTCGGAGATCGTGTGCATTCTTGCTGGTCCTCAGCTTTCCCGGATCGAGGTCGAGTCGGGACGACTCTCCCCGATCCGGGCGCGGGACGCCGGTGGAAATCGGACCTCGCATCACGTACGACCGCAGAGGCCCGAGAGGTCCATCACACGTTGAAGCGGAACTCCACCACGTCGCCGTCGCGCATGACGTAGTCCTTGCCCTCGATGCGCGCCTTGCCCAGCGAGCGGGCCTTGGCGATCGAGCCGGTCTCCACCAGGTCGTCGAACGAGACGACCTCGGCCTTGATGAAGCCGCGCTGGAAGTCGGTGTGGATGACCCCGGCCGCCTCGGGCGCAGTGGCGCCCTTCTTGATCGTCCAGGCCCTGGTCTCCTTGGGCCCGGCCGTGAGGTAGGTCTGCAGGCCGAGCGTCTCGAAGCCGACCCGGGCGAGCTGGGACAGGCCCGACTCCTCCTGGCCGACCGACTGGAGCAGCTCCAGCGCCTCCTCGTCGTCGAGCTCCACCAGCTCCGACTCGATCTTGGCGTCGAGGAACACCGCCTCCGCCGGGGCGACCAGCTCCGAGAGCTGCGCCCGCAGGTCGGCGTCGGTCAGCTCGTCGGCGTCGAGGTTGAAGACGTACAGGAACGGCTTGGCCGTCAGCAGGTGGAGCTCGCGCAGCTCCTCGCCGCCGAGCCCGCTCTCGAAGATGGTCTTGCCGGTCTCCAGGACCTTCAGGGCGCCCTCGGCGGCCTCCAGGGAGGCCTTCTTGTCCTTGTTGTTGCGCGCCTCCTTCTGCAGGCGCGGGATGGCCTTCTCGACCGTCTGCAGGTCGGCCATGATCAGCTCGGTGTTGATCGTCTCGATGTCGCGCTTCGGCGAGATCTCGCCGTCTACGTGCGTCACGTCGGGGTCGTTGAAGACCCGGATCACCTGGCAGATGGCGTCGGTGTCGCGGATGTTGGCGAGGAACTGGTTGCCCCGGCCCTGCCCCTCGGAGGCCCCCTTGACCAGGCCCGCGATGTCGACGAACTCCACCTTGGCGGGCAGCACGCGGGCCGAGCCGAAGATCTCGGCCAGCTTGGGCAGCCGGTCGTCGGGCACGCCGACGATGCCCACGTTGGGCTCGATGGTGGCGAACGGGTAGTTGGCGGCCAGCGCGTTGCCGGTCTTGGTCAGCGCGTTGAACAGCGTGGACTTGCCCACGTTGGGCAGGCCGACGATGCCGATGGACAGGCTCATGCGTGCTCCTTAACCGGCCGCACGAGCCCCCGGCCGCTGCTGGTGGTGGTTGCCTCGCTACGCTCGCTCACGTCCAGCGAGTTTACTCGCTGACGAGACGCAGGCAGGTCACCGGACGGTAGGCCCCCGGCGCCCGCAGGTAGCGCTGCGAGCCCTTCGGGCAACTCCCCGGCCTGGTCTCGAACGAGGTCACCCGCGCCCACGCGTCGCCTGAGCGGCATCCCACCCGGGTGATCGCCGAGCGGTTCACCGTGTCGTCACGCGGCCGGGCCACGCACATGCCGCGGTCGAGCACCTGGCCACCGGCGCCCAGGCAGGCCACGGGGCCGGTGCCGACCGTGTCCAGCGTGCCCGCGGGGCAGGTGGCGGCCGCCGGCTCGATCGCCAGCGCCCTGCCGTACCAGCCGCGTCCCGCGCAGGACCGCTCGCGGCCGTCGAGCGTGACGCAGTCGCCGGTCCTGAGCACGCCGCCGCCGGCGCCCGGCGCGCCCAGGTGCGGGTCGAGGAAGGAGCGGACGCAGGCCGTGCGCCCGTCGCCGATCCGCACGACGTCGTCGGTGTCGTCGGGACAGCCGCCGTGGCCGGGCGGATCCGCGGCGACCGCCAGCACCTCGTACTGCCCCCCGTTGCACGGCGTCAGGACGTAACCGTGACCCGAGCCGCTGACACAGGCGCCCGGCACCCACCGGAGAGGCGGCCTGGCCGCCTCGGGGCCGGGCGCGCCCGTGCGGACCGCCGTTCCCGCCAGGACGACCACGCCCGCCACCGCGACGGCAGCCACGGCGAGCGACACCGCCGTACGCATTCCTGTAGTCATGTGGGTACTCTGCGTGACAGTCAAGGCTCGCGCAAGCGTGTCTGGCGGATCAGCGCGGACGATCCTGCCATCATCCGTGGGTGGACGTCGTCTCGCTGCTCATCGGACTCGCCCTCGGGCTCGTCGTCGGCTTCCTGGTCGCCCGTACGAGAACGGCGGTGCGGATCGCCGAGGCGGAGGCGCGGGCCAGGACCGCCGCCGACAAGCTCGCCTACGTCGAGGAGCAGCTCACGGAGCGCTTCCAGGCCCTGTCGTCGCGGGCCCTCGACGTCAACAACCTGCGGTTCCTGGAGCTGGCCGAGACGCGGCTCGCCGCCACGCGCGCCGAGGCGTCCGGCGACCTCGACCAGCGCAAGCAGGCGGTCGAGCACCTGGTCGAGCCGCTGAAGGACGCGCTCGCCCGCGTCGAGGCGCAGCTGCGCGACACCGAGGCCGGGCAGCGGGCCGCCCGCGCCGAGCTGGCCAAGCAGATGGAGTTCGTCCGGCAGAGCAGCCAGGAGCTGCGCTCGCAGACCACGGCCCTCGTGCGCGCCCTGCAACGTCCGGAGGCGCGCGGCCGGTGGGGGGAGCTCCAACTGCGCCGGGTCGCCGAGATCGCCGGCATGCAGCGCCACTGCGACTTCGACGAGCAGGTCACCGAGGGCGCGATGCGGCCCGACATGGTGGTGCGGCTGGCCGGGGGCAAGAACATCGTCGTCGACTCGAAGGTGTCGCTGGCCGCCTACCTGGAGGCCGCCGAGGCGTCCGACGAGTCGCTGGCCTCCGTACGCCTCGACGCTCACGCCCGGCACATCCGCGAGCACGTCGACCGGCTGGCGGCCAAGTCCTACTGGCAGGCGTTCAACCCGTCGCCGGAGTTCGTCGTCCTGTTCATCCCCGGTGAGGCGTTCCTCGCCCCCGCGCTGGAGCGCGACCCCGCGCTGCTGGAGTACGCGATGACCCGCCGGGTGCACATCGCCACCCCGACCACGCTCATCACGATGCTGCGCACCGCGCACTACGCCTGGCAGCAGGCCGCGCTCAGCGACAACGCCCGTGCCGTGTTCGAGCTGGGCAAGGAGCTGTACGAGCGGCTGTCCTCGCTGGGAAGGAACGTCGATACCTTGGGCAAGTCCCTCACCCGGGCCGTCGAGGCGTACAACAAGACCGTGGGATCCCTTGAGAGCCGGGTGCTCGTCAGCGCGCGCAAACTACACGATCTGGGCGTCGTGGACGGCGACCTCGACTCCCCCGCGATGCTGGAGGGGCTGCCGAGGCCCCTCGCCTCACCCGAACTGCTGGAAACCCCGTCTCTGATTTCCCCGGTCAACGGTAAGTTGGCCAACGGATCGCAGTAAGGGGGCGGGGCCAGTGAGTGAGAAGGGCAGGCGTTCGGGCGTCAGACTGACCGCCCGCGGCGCCATTGTGCTCGCCCTGGCCGCCACCGTGGCCGCCTACGCGGTGGCCTGGCAGCTCGACCTGCCGGTCGTGGTCGGCGTGGTGTTCGTGGCCGCCAGCCTGCTCGGCGCGCTGCTGGTCAACCGGCGTGAGCTGCTGTCGCTGGTGGTGACGCCGCCGCTGGTGTTCTTCGCGGCGACGCTCGTCGTCGAGCTGGTCCACGCGCTCGGGTCCGCCTCGCTGGCGCAGTCGCTCGCCCTCGGGCTGTACACGTCGCTGTCGGCGGGCGCGCCCTGGCTGTTCGCGGGCTCGGCCGTGGTCCTCGGGGTCGCGCTGCGGCGCGGGCTGCGCGACAACGTGCGCGAGCTGCGCGAGGAGCTGCGGGCGGGCGCCGAGACGGCCCGCCCGTCCCGCCGGCAGGCGTACGCGCCCGAGCCGGAGGGCTACTTCGAGCCCCGGGTCTACGGCTCGCCGCGCACGCAGACCGAGGACTGACCCGCAGGATCGGCTTGCCGGGCCGGCCCGCGGGGCCGACCTACCGGGGCCGATCTACGGGATCGGCCCCCGCGGGACCGGCTCGCGGAGGGGCTCGGAGCCGGGCTCAGGAGGCGCGCAGGTCCTTGCGCAGCTCGTGGGGCAGCGCGAAGCGCATGCTCTCCTGCACCGACTCGACCTGCTCCACGTCGCCGAAGCCGTGGCGGGCCAGGTGCGCGAGCACCTCGTCCACCAGCTCTTCGGGCACCGAGGCACCGCTCGTCACGCCGACGGTGGTGACGCCCTCCAGCCACTCGTCGCGGATGAGCGAGGCGTTGTCGACCAGGTAGGCGGCGTCGGCGCCGTGGTCCTTGGCCACCTCGACCAGGCGCTTGGAGTTGGAGGAGTTGTCGGAGCCGACGACGATGACCAGCTCGGAGGCGGCGGCGATCTCCTTCACGGCCACCTGGCGGTTCTGGGTGGCGTAGCAGATGTCGTCGCTCGGAGGGTCGATCAGCGTCGGGAAGCGCTCCTTGAGCCGGGAGACCGTCTCGGTGGTCTCGTCGACCGACAGCGTGGTCTGCGACAGCCAGACCAGCTTGGCCGGGTCCTTCACCTGGACCTTGTCCACCGAGTCGAGGCCGTCGACGAGCTGGATGTGGTCGGGCGCCTCGCCGGAGGTGCCCTCCACCTCCTCGTGGCCCTCGTGGCCGATCAGCAGGATGTCGTAGTCCTGGGCGGCGAACCGCTTGGCCTCGTTGTGCACCTTGGTGACCAGCGGGCAGGTGGCGTCGATGGTGCGCAGGCCGCGCTGCTTCGCCTCGCCGTGGACGGCCGGGGAGACGCCGTGGGCGGAGAACACCACGATCTCGCCCTCGGGCACCTGCTCGGTCTCCTCGACGAAGATGGCGCCCTTGGCCTCCAGCGTCTTGACGACGTGGGTGTTGTGGACGATCTGCTTACGGACGTAGACGGGCGCGCCGTACTGCTCCAGAGCCTTCTCGACCGCCACCACGGCCCGATCGACGCCGGCACAGTAGCCACGGGGCTTGGCTACGAGGACTCTGCGGGAAGTACTGGGCTCCATACTTGGTAATGCTACGTGGAGGACGGGCAGGACGGCGCGTGCACGCCCGCTCGCCGTTTGCCACACTGGCCCTCCGATACAGACCTCCCAGGGAGACGTCATGTCCCTCAGCGACGTGATACGCAACATCGCCAAGACCGTCACCGACAAGGAGAAGGCCAAGGAGCTTCCTCTCATCGTCGTCCAGTCCACGTTGAGCGCCGCCGGGCAGGCGTTGCTGCTGGTGGACCGGATGAAGAACTCCATCAAGGGGCTGGGCTCCAGGGAGAAGGAGGACGCCGAGACGCGCGCCCCGGTCGCCGGTGAGGTTGCCGCGCCGGCCGAGGAGGAGCGGCCCGCCCGCAAGGAGCCCGTCATCTTCGCGCCGCGCCCGTCGAGCGCCGCCGAGAAGAACGGCACCGAGAAGGGCGGCACCGAGAAGGGCGGCGCGAAGGCCGACGGCGCCGCCAAGGCCAAGCCCGAGCCGGTCATCTTCGCCCCGGCCAAGCCGGCCGCCGAGACCACCACCTCCCCCACCGCGGCCGAGCCCGTCACGGCCGAGCCCGTCGCGGCCGAGCCCGTCACGGCCGAGCCCGTCACGGCCGAGTCCGTGGCCGCGCCGGAGACCGTTACCAGGCCGGAGAGCGCGACCGCCGAGCCCGCCGTCGCCCCGGAGCCCGCCGCCGCGCCTGAGCCGGCCGCCGCGGCCGAGCCCACCGCGGGCGCGGAGCCCGCCGAGGCCGCCAAGCCGGTCAGCGTCGAGCCCGAGCCGTCCCCCGAGGCCAAGACCGAGCCCAAGGCCGAGGTCAAGCCGGAGCCCGAGCCCGAGGTCGAGGCGGAGGCGGAGACGAAGCCCGACGTCGAGCCCAAGGCTGTCGAGCCCAAGGCTGAGGTCAAGGCCGAGGCTGAGGTCGAGCCCAAGGCTGAGGTCAAGGCCGAGCCCAAGGCTGAGGCGAAGCCGAAGAGCACGACCAGGCGCACCGCCAAGCCGAAGGCCGAAGCCGAGCCCGCCGCCGAGCCCTCCGACGAGCTCGCGGCGAAGCCCGCCGCCGCCAAGCGCACCCCCAAGCCCCGGGCGCAGGCCAAGCCGAAGGCCGCCAAGAGCGCCCCGGCAGCCGAGCCTGCCGGCACGCCCGCCGGTGCGCTCGCGGAGGCCGCCGCCGCGACCCCCGAGGCCGTGGCCGGCATCGAGCCCGGCGCCGCGTCCCCGTCCGAGCCGCTCCCCGGCTACGCGGACCTGACCGTGGCCTCGCTGCGCGCCAGGATGCGCGGCAAGTCGGCCGAGCAGATCACCGGTCTGCTGACGTACGAGCAGGCCACGGCCGCCCGGCCCGAGGTGATCAGGATGTTCGAGAACCGGCTGGCCAAGCTCCAGGACGGGGAATAGCCGCCACGGCCCCGTAGTCTTCCGGCATGAGCACGAAGACCTCGCCCGAGTCCCCGCTGCCGATCCGCACCGTCCTGCAGATGGTGGGCGGCTGGATCGGCAAGCTGGGCACGGTGTGGGTCGAGGGCCAGATCACCGACCTGAGCGCGCGCGGCGGCACGGTGTTCCTGACGCTGCGCGACCCGGTGGCCAACGTGTCCGCGCGGGTCACCGCTCCGCGTGGCGTGTACGAGGCGGCCGTGCCGCGCCCGGCCGACGGCGCCCGCGTGGTGGTCCACGTCAAGCCCGACTTCTGGGTCAACAGAGGGTCCTTCGCCTTCACCGCGCTGGAGATCAGGCCGGTCGGCGTGGGCGAGCTGCTGGCCCGGCTGGAGCGGCTGCGCCAGTTGCTGGCCGCCGAGGGGCTGTTCAACGCCGACCGGAAGCGGCGGCTGCCGTTCCTGCCGGGCACGGTGGGGCTGATCTGCGGGCGTGACTCGGCGGCCGAGCGCGACGTGCTGGAGAACTCCCGGCGCCGCTGGCCGGCCGTGCGCTTCAAGGTCGAGGAGGTGGCCGTCCAGGGCCCGTACGCGGTGGGCGAGGTCACCGAGGCGCTGCGCAAGCTGGACGCCGACTCGTCGGTGGAAGTGATCGTCATCGCCCGTGGGGGCGGCTCGCTGGAGGACCTGCTGCCGTTCTCGGACGAGACGCTGGTACGGGCCGTGGCCGCCTGCCGTACCCCTGTGGTGAGCGCGATCGGGCACGAGCAGGACAGTCCGCTGCTGGACCTGGTGGCCGACGTGCGGGCCTCAACACCCACCGACGCCGCGAAGAAAGTGGTGCCGGACGTCGGCGAGCAGCTCACACTGGTGCGCCAGCTCCGCGACCGCGGGCGGCGAGTGGTGGGCGGCTGGCTCGACCGGGAGATGTCGTGGCTCACGTCGGTCCGCTCACGGCCGTCGCTGGCCGACCCGGTACGGGAGCTCGAACGACGGGCGGAGCAGGCCGAGGCGCTGCGCGACCGGGCCCGGCGCTCGCTCGCGAGCTCGCTGGACCGGGCCGAGGACTCGCTGTCGCACCTGCGGGCCCGCCTCGTGGCGCTGTCGCCGGCCGCCACGCTCGAACGCGGCTACGCCATCGTCCAGCACCCCTCGGGCGACGTGGTGCGCCTGGCCAAGGACGTCTCCCCGGGGGCGCTGCTGACGGTCCGCCTCACCGACGACCGGCTCACGGTCCGGGCCCTGTCGCCGGAGGAAACCGTGTCGCCGGAAGAGACCCTGTCGCCGGAGGAGACCCTGTCGCCGGAGGAGGACGGCTCCCCCGGCGCCGTCACGGACGCGCCCAAGCCGGCCAGGGCGCGCAAGCCCCGGACCGCGAAGCCGCCCGCCGGCGCGAGCTGACGCGCGCCGCTATCCGTCCGTCGCATGCGGGCACGGGCCGGCACGGAGAATGGTTTCGACCAGCGCGTCGAATCCCGACTTGACGGCCTCGACCGACATGCCCCGCTCGTCCAGCTGGAAGCGGATCAGGTGGGCGTTGGCCGGGGCCAGCAGCGCGTCGGCGAGGAACCCGGCGTCGAGGTCCGGACACGCCTGGGCGACCAGCGCGGCCAGGTGCGTGTGGTGGATCCGGTACGGCCCGCTGAACCGCCCCTTGGCCGGCCCGATCTCCAACTGCAGGAACATGTCCTGCTGCGCCACGATCCGGTCCACCAGCGCCCGCAGGAAGGCGCGGACGCGCGCGGCAGGCGGCGCTCCGGGCCCCATCGGCGGCGGCCCGGTCATGAACGCGGCCTGGAAGCGCCGCTCCTGCTCGTCGATGAGCGCCCACAGCAGTCCGGTCCTGTCGCCGAAGCGGCGGTAGACGGTGCCCACGCCGACGCCTGCCTCGCGGGCGACCTCGTCCAGGGAGAGCTGCCGGGCGCCGCGCTCGGCGATGAGCCGGGCGGCCACGTCGATGATCCGCCGGCGGTTGCGGGCAGCGTCGGCGCGCTCGGGCTGGAGCTGCCCGACCACGGGGAGGAGCTCGCGTCCGCACACGCCGCGAGCATACCTCCGGCTTGTAACCGGAATTTTCTCCGCTTAGGCTGTGCTCCACTCAAGCGAGACTTTTCGGTACAAGGAGCGCAGTCATGGCCAACGATTTCAACCAGCAGGTGATCGAGGAGTTCCGCGCCAACGGCGGGAAGGTCGGCGGCATGTTCGAGGGCGGCAACCTGGTGCTGCTGACCACCACGGGCCGGAAGAGCGGCAAGCAGGTCACCTCGCCGGTGATGTACCTCAAGGACGGCGAGCGGATCGTCGTCATCGCGTCCTACGCGGGCGCCGACCACCACCCCGCCTGGTACCTCAACCTGGAGGCCAACCCGTCGGTCACGGTCGAGATCGGCACGGAGACGTACCAGGCCAGGGCGGAGATCGTGGAGGGCGACGAGCGCGACCGGCTCTACGCGCGCATGGTGGAGGTCGCCCCGGGCTTCGCCGAGTACCAGGCCAAGACCGAGCGCCGCATCCCCGTCGTCGCTCTGGACCTCCAGCCCGCCTGACCCGGCACGAGGACCGGAGGCCAGGGGACGAGGAAGGCTAGAAGGGGGCGTCGTCGTCGCGGGCCGCCCCCGCGTCGGTGCGGCGGGCCATCGCGGCGGCGAGCTTGACCCTGGCCCCCTGCAACCACTCCTCGCAGATGGCGGCCAGCTTCTCTCCCCGCTCCCAGAGCTCGATCGACTGCTCCAGGGTGAGCCCGCCGGTCTCCAGGCGGCGCACCACCTCGGTCAGCTCCTCGCGGGCCTGCTCGTATGAGGGTGCCTTCTCGTCTGCCACGTCACCACCCTAGGGTCACGGGGACGTGGGCGTGCCAGACCCGCCGCTCAACCCTTCGGGCGCTGCTGGAGCGTGGCGGCCAGCTCGCCCAGCTCGGGCCAGTCGGCCGTGCCCGTGACGACCAGCGTCACGTCCGGCAGCACGCGGACCAGCGACCGCTGCTTCTTGTCCTCGCGGAAGCGACGCTCCCACGGCTGCCCGGCCACCTGCTGGGTGCCGATCGCCTTGTCGGTGTTGGCCATGCGGCTTGCGAACCCGGCGGCCGGCTTCTCGTCGCTCTGGGCCAGCATGGCGTGCTCCCGCTCGGCCGTGGCGTAGCCGAGGTAGAGGACCTGCGCGCCGTTCTCGCCCTTGGCGATGCGGTTGCTGTTGGGCACCCAGCCGGCCGGGTCCTGCCTCGGCGCCCACACCTGGTACGGCACGGCGCGCCCGAAGTTGGCGACGGTGATCGTGTACTCGCGCCTCGGGATGTGCTCCTGCCGGCTCTGTGGGGCGACCAGCAGGAACAGGCCCGCCGCCCCCAGGCAGACGAACAGCGCTACCGCGTAGCCGTAGAACCCATCGGTGAACCGTCGCACACTTCGCGAGATTACCCGCTGGTGGTGCCGGTCGCCGAAGCGGCCGGTCGGATCTGCCCGATGATGGCGAGCACGTCCTCGGCGAGCTTCCGGTCGCCGGTGCGCACCACCTCCGACACCGCCGCCGCGAGCGCGCCGGTGACCACCACGACCAGGGCTCCCTCGTCGTCGTCGAACAGGGCGGCGTTGCGCTCCGCCCACTTGCGCAGCCGGTCGCGCATGACCACCTCGAAGCCGGGCGGCCCGTCACCGCGCAGGAACAGCGCGGCCACCTCCCGCTCCTCCAGGCACCCGTCGAGGTAGGCGCGGGCGGCGCGGATGAACACCCGCATCGGGTCGGTCTCACCCTCGGCGCGCGCCTCGCGGGCGGCCTGGCTGGTGCGCTGGGCCTGCTTGGCCTGGAACTCCTCGAACAGCGTGAGGTAGAGGTCGGCCTTGCCGGAGAAGTGGTGGTAGAGGCTGCCCACGCTGGCGTCGGCCCGGCCCACGACGTCGGTGACGCCCGCCTCGGCGAAGCCCTTGGAGACGAAGACCTCCCGGGCGGCCTTGAGTAGCGCGGTGCGCGTGGCGGCGCCCCGCTCGGAGGTGCGGGCTGTGACCGGCTGTTCCACATCGCTGCTCATGGCAGGCACATTATCCTCCGCTGTCCGGGGATACATGGACAACTACCATCGACTCAGTTGTCCACGAGGAGGGCCTGCCATCATGTCCGATCAGACGTCCGTACCCCCAGCGCTGGCGACGGGCGAGCACGCCCCCGACCGCAACCTCGCACTGGAGCTGGTACGCGTCACCGAGGCGGCCGCGATGGCCGCGGCCCGCTGGGTCGGGCGGGGTGACAAGAACGGGGCGGACGGCGCCGCGGTCAACGCGATGCGCCAGCTGATCAACACGGTCTCCATGAACGGCGTGGTCGTCATCGGCGAGGGCGAGAAGGACGACGCCCCCATGCTGTTCAACGGCGAGCAGGTCGGCGACGGCAGCGGCCCCGAGTGCGACGTGGCGGTCGACCCCATCGACGGCACCCGGCTGACGGCGCTCGGCATGCCCGACGCGGTGTCGGTGATCGCGGTGAGCGAGCGCGGCTCGATGTACGACCCGTCGGCGGTGTTCTACATGGAGAAGCTGGTCACCGGGCCGGAGGCGGCCGACGTGGTGGACATCGAGGCTCCGGTCTCGGCCAACATCCAGGCCGTGGCGCGGGCCAAGGGCTGCTCGGCCTCCGACGTCACGGTGGTGGTGCTCGACCGGCCCCGGCACGAGCAGCTCGTCAAGGAGATCCGGGAGACCGGGGCGCGCATCAAGTTCATCGTGGACGGCGACGTGGCCGGCGCCATCATGGCGGGCCGCGTGGGCACGGGCATCGACCTGATGATGGGCATCGGCGGCACCCCCGAGGGCATCGTGGCGGCGTGCGCGCTCAAGTGCCTCGGCGGCGTGATCCAGGGCAAGCTGTGGCCGCGCGACGACGCCGAGCGGCAGCGGGCCATCGACGCCGGGCACGACCTCGGTCAGGTGCTCACCACCAACGACCTGGTCAGCTCCGACGACGTGTTCTTCGCCGCGACGGGCATCACGCAGGGCGAGCTGATGCAGGGCGTGCGGTTCAGCAAGGGCGTGGCGATGACCAGCTCGCTGGTGATGCGCGGGCGCTCGGGCACGATCCGCAAGGTCGACAGCGAGCACCAGCTCTGGAAGCTCCGGGCGTACAGCGCGATCAACTTCGACACCGCGGGCTGAGCCGCCCCCCGGAGCCGGCGGCGTCAGCGGCGCCGCTTGCGGCGGGGCGGCTCCTTGACCTTGACCTCGCCGGCGAAGTTGGTGGTGCGCACCTCCACCACGGGCGCGCCGGGCTCGGTGGGCTGCTTGGTCAGCCGCACGGTCTTGTCCTTGGTCACCCGGATGACCTCCAGGTCCTCCGGGACGTGGATCTCCAGCCCGCCGAAGACGAGCGTGGCGTTGATGACGATCCGCTGGTTCTGCAGGATGGCGTCGCGCAGGTCGAGCTTGGTGGTGCCGAACATGGCGGTCACGTCCAGCTCGGCCGGCACCACCCAGCGGCCGCCGCGCTGCTCCTGCTTGAAGAACGCCGACACCGGCCGGCCGTCGAGCCGCAGCGGCTGCTCCTCCTCCGGCAGCAGGTCGGCGGTGAGGCCGGCGAGGTCGCCGAGGGTACGCGCGGAGTAGACGACGCCGAGCCGCTCCTCCAGCTCGTCGAGCGCGAGCCGGCCGTCGGCGTGGGCGTCCTGGAGGACCTGCGCGATGCGCTCGCGGTCGTCGTCGGAGGCGCGCAGCTCGTGCGGCTGCGGGTTGTCGGGCCTGGCGGGACGCCGGGCGCTGATCCACTCCTCGGCCAGTCGCTCGCCGACCTCCTGCAGGCGGGGCAGCCAGGCTCCCGGGCGCTCGTTCACATCTCGACGATATCCGGCGGAAGGCCCGTTCGCTCGCCACCGCCGGTCCGGCCAAGGTGACGACTCCGTACGAGTCCCGGTTTCGTACGGTCATGCGGCCCGAAGGACGGTCATGCGGCCCGAAAATCAGTCATGCGGCCCGAAAAACGCTCATGCGGCGCGAAGGACGGTCATGCGGTGCGGAGGTACGGAATCCGGCGGTGGGCCGGTCCGTTGACCGGAAGAGCCGACCGGAAGAGCGCCCGCAGAGGAGCCCGCGGCGGCGCGGAGGGAGTGGCTGGTGCGGCAGGCGGCGGGATGGGGCCTCGGCGCGGTGGGCGCCGGCGTGGTGGTGATCGCCGGCCTGGACGTGGTCGGCGCCGGGCTGGGCGAGATCAACCCCCTGCGCAGGACCATCAGTGAGCACGGCCTCGGCGCCTACGGCTGGGTCTTCGGCCTCGGCGTGGCGCTGCTCGCGGCCGGGTCGGCGGCCATCGGTGTCGCGCTGGCCCGCACGCGGCTGGCGGGGGTGTTCGGCACGCTGGCGCTGATGGCGTGGAGCGCGGGACTGCTGGTGACGGCCTGGTTCCCCAAGCACGACTGGTCCGTCGGGCCGAGCCTGAGCGGCAGCATCCACCGGGTGGGGAGCCTGGTGGCGTTCCTGAGCCTGCCGGTGGCGGCGCTGGTCATCGCCCGCCCGTGGCGGCACACCGGGCGGCGCGGCCCCGCGCTGGCGGCCTTCGGCTTCGGTCTCGGCTCGGCGTTGTGGGTGGCGGGGATCGTCGCGGTGGTGCTGGTGGGGGCGCGCGGCGGGCTGGCGTGGTGGCAGGTGATGCCGCTCGGCCTGGTGGAGCGCGGCCTGGCGGTCACGGAGGTGGCCGCCGTGGTGGCTCTGGGTGCGTGTGCCCTGGCGAAAGGGCCGGTCGAGCGCTAACCTGACCGCGCCTCACGTTTGCTGACCCCCCACCTGGAGGCCGCCGTGCCGACCCCCCGTGATCGTCAGGCCCGCATCGCCACGTTCGTCGCCTACGCCGTGCAGGGACTGTCGTTCGCGACCCTGCTGACGCAGGTCGCCGCCCTGCAGCACCGGCATGAGCTCGACGAGGGCACGCTCACCCTGCTCCTGCTCGTCGTACCGGTCTTCGCGGGCGTCGGAAGCGTCGCCGCCGGCTCGTTCGCCGCGCGTCTGGGCAGCAAGCCGCTGCTGCGGGCCGCGCAGCCGGCCGTCGCCGTCGCCGTGGTGCTCGCCGGTCTCGCCCCGAGCGTGCCGCTGCTGCTGGTCGCGCTGCTGCTGTTCGGGCTGGCGGTCGGAGCGGTGGACGCGGGCATCAACATGCAGGGCGTGGCGGTCGAGCGGCGGTACGGCAGGGCCGTGCTGAACGGCTTCCACTGCGTGTGGAGCGTGTTCAGCCTGCTCGGCGCGCTGTGGGCGTCGGCCGCGGCCGGGCTCGACCTCACGGTGGTCATGAGCGTGCCGATGGTGCTGGCCGTGGCGGCCTCGCTCTACGCCGGGCCGAGGCTCTGCACCGTCGAGGAGGAGAAGGTCGAGCACACGGAGGCGACGGCCGGCGGCCGGTTCCCGTGGCGGCCGATCATCCCGCTCTGCCTGGCGATGGGCTTCCTGTACGTCGGCGACGCCGCGGTCTCGAACTTCAGCACGGTCTTCATGAAGGACGTCCTGGCCGCCACCCCCGGCGTGGTACCGCTGGCCTACGCCGCCTACCAGGCCACGACGCTGGCCGTACGGCTCGGCGGCGACCTGGCGGTGCGCAGGTACGGCCCGGCGGCCATCGTGCGGATCGGCGGCGCGATCGCGACGCTCGGCTTCCTCGGCATCGTGCTCTCGCCGAGCCAGCCGCTGGCCATCGTGGCGTTCGGGCTGACCGGCGTGGGACTGTCCGTGGTGGCGCCGCAGTCGTTCTCGGCGGCGGGGCGGCTGGACCCGGCGGGCACGGGCGTGGCCATCGCCCGGGTCAACCTGTTCAACTACGTGGGCTTCATCGTCGGCGCGGCCCTGGTGGGCGGCCTGGCCGACTCCTTCGACATGCGGATCGCGTTCGCCGCGCCGTTCCTGCTGGCGGGCGTGATCATCGTGCTGGCCCGGGGCTTCGAGCCCGCGGTCAAGACGCCGGCCTAGCGCGCTTCGGCCTGGGATCAGCGCCGCACCTCGGCCACCTCGACCGGGCGGCGCTCGCGGCGTGACAGCTCCGCGGCCTCGGCGACGTACAGGGCCTCCAGCGCGTCCTCGATGGGGCACAGGCGGGGGTCGCCGCGCAGGAAGCCGTCGATCTCGTCGACGTACGCCTGCCGGAAGCGGGCGACGAAGTCCGGCCACGGCTCCTCCGAGGGCTCCAGCCCCTCCGAGGAGCGCAACGGCGCCCGCGGGCTCAGCCCCACGACATGTGTGCCCTTGCTGCCGGCCAGCTCCATGCGCACGTCGTACCCGGCGCCGTTGTAGCGCGAGCCCTGCACGGTGGCGAGCGTGCCGTCGTCGAGGGTGAGCAGCGCCGCGCTGGTGTCCACGTCGCCCGCCGCGGCGAAGAACGGGGCGCCCCGGTTGGCGCCGGTCGCGTAGACGGTCGCGACCTCGCGGCCGGTCACCCAGCGCAGGATGTCGAAGTCGTGGATATGGCAGTCGCGGTAGATGCCGCCGGACAGCGGGATGTACTCGGCGGGCGGCGGCGCCGGGTCGGCGGTGATCAGGTGGACCCGGTGCAGCTCTCCCAGCTCGCCGCCGCGCAGCGCCGTCGCCGCGCTCACGTACCCGGGGTCGAACCTGCGCTGGAAGCCGATCCGCACCCGGTGTCCGCGGGCCGCCCGGAGCACCTCCAGGGTCCGCTCGACGTCGCCCGCCACCGGCTTCTCGCAGAACGCGGGGACGCCCCTGCGGCACGCCTCCAGGAGCAGGTCGGCGTGCGTGCCCGTGGGGGTGGCGATGACCACGGCGTCGGCCTCGAACGGGTCGCCCGGCCTGCCGTACGGCGACGTCCGCACGGGATCGGCCACGATCAGCTCGTCCACCAGCGGGTGCGCGGCCAGGGTCTCGGCGTGGAAGGCCCCGATCCGGCCCAGACCCAGCAGTCCCACACGCATGGCGCCTCCAAGGTGACGGTCGCTCTCTTTGTAGGCGAGCCCGCGCGCCTCAGTCAATAGTTTGTCCTGACATTCGGACCTTCAGCCCTCGTACGGCCCGCTCCGCCCGGTGTGCCGGCAGCCGGGAGAAGCCCGCGGCCACCGCCGGGCCGCCCGGTGTGAAGCGCATCGGGCCCACGGCCTCCATGGCCAGGCCCAGCTCGCGGGCGGCCGCCACCACCTGGTGCTCGTCCCAGCCGGCCGGCAGGTCGAGGTAGGCGTGCAGACCCGCCTCGATGCCCCGGACCCGGACCTCGGGAAGGTGCTCCGCCAGCGCCCTGACCAGGGCGTCCCTGCGGCGGCGGTACTCCCGGCGCATGCGGCGCAGGTGCCGGTCGTAGCCGCCGGTGCGCAGGAAGCCGGCCAGGGCGTACTGCTCGATCACCGGCGAGCCCAGGTCGAACTCGCCCCGCGCCAGCCGTACCGCCCCCGCCAACGATGGCGGGGCCACCACCCAGCCGAGCCGCAGCCCCGGTGCCAGCGCCTTGCTGACGCTGCCGGCCAGCACCACCCGGTCGGGCGCGAGGCCCTGCAGGCAGCCCACCGGGTCGCGGTCGAAGCGGAACTCGGCGTCGTAGTCGTCCTCCAGCACGATCGCGTCGGCGTCCTGCGCCCACTCCACGAGCGCGGCCCGCCTGCAGGGCGACAGCACCACGCCCGTCGGGTACTGGTGGGCCGGTGTGACCAGCGCCGCGCGGGCCGGGCGC
>NZ_JBEXDT010000131.1:0-19103 GCF_040605905.1 Nonomuraea sp. NPDC005501
CGGCGGGCCCACGCGGGCCCGCCGGCGGCCGTTCAGGCGGTGTCGCCGCCGTCGGCGAGCAGCGTGCTGCCGGTCATGAAGGCCGACAGGTCCGACGCGCAGAACAGCACGACGCGCGCGATGTCGTCAGGAACGCCGACCCGGCCGACGGGACCGTTCAGCATGAGGTCGGTCGGGGGGACGTCGGTCGGCGGGGCGTCGTCGCCGAGCGCGGCCGCGGCCGCCAGCATGTTGCCTTCCGTGGGGACATAACTCGGTGCGACGCCCAGCACGCGGATGCCGAGCGGAGCGAGTTCGAGGGCCAGCTCCCGGGTGAGACCGCGGGCGGCGTGCTTGGATCCGACGTAGGCGGCCAGGCCGGGGGCGCTGCCGCGGAAGCCGGCGGTCGAGATGATGTTCACGATGACACCGCCCGTGCCCCCGGCCGACATGCGCCGTGCCGCCTCACGAGCGCCCAGGAAGACGCCGCGCGCGTTCACGGCGAACACGTTGTCCCACGTCTCCTCGGTCATCTCCAGCACGGGGACGGCCGGGAAGACGCCGGCGTTGTTCACCCAGACGTCCAGGCCGCCGAGCTCGGCGAGCGCGCGGTCGGCCGCCGACGCCACGGACGCCGCGTCGGTGACGTCCATGGCGGCGCCGACCGCGCGCACGGCGTGGTGTTCCGCGATCTGCTTGGCGGCGGTCACGGCGAGCGCTTCGTCGATGTCGCCGATCAGGACGTCGGCTCCCGCCTCGGCCAGGCGCGAGGCGATGGCCTTGCCGAGCCCGCGACCGCCTCCGGTCACGACCGCACGCCGCCCGCGCAGGGAGACGAGCTCGGCCAGGGATTTGCCGGACACATCGGCAATGGACATGAATGGTCTCCTTCAGGGTGAAAGGGGATGGCGCCGGCCCTGGACCGGTGTGAACCGCGACTCGACTACCTGACGCGCCTCATCGCGCGCTGTCCTCGTCGCGCGTGTCGATGCGGTAGTACCCCTGCAGCAGGGGCCAGGTCATCTCGGCGATCTCGGTCGGGGTCCGGGAGCACCCGGCCTGGAGCCAGTCGATCGCCACGCCGATGAGGGCGCCGGCGGTGAACGAGGCCGTGACGTCATGCGGGATGCGCCGCAGGGGCTCGCCGGCGCCGGTGTGGACCAGGTGTTCACGGATGACGTCGGCGATCCGACGGCGCGTGTGCTCGACGACGCGCGCGCTGCCCTGCGGCCCCAGCAACGCGCGATACAGCCCGGCGTGCGCGGAGAGGCTGGCGAAGAACGCCGCCAGCGACCGGGTCGCCTCCTGCGCCAGGTCGGCCGAGTCGAAGGCGGGGGCGGGCAAGGACTCGATCAAGCCGTCGATCATCGCGGTGCAGGCGTCCTCGGCCAGCTCGTGCACGTCCCGGTAGTGGGCGTAGAAGGCGGAGCGGCTCACCCCGGCGCCTTCCGCGACGTCGGAGACGCTGATCCGGGCGAGGTCCTGCTCCTCGACCAGCTCGATCAGCGCGCGCGCCAGGGCTGAGCGGGTGCGGCGCACGCGCCGGTCACCCGACGGGGTATTGCTCGCTCTGGTGCCGGCCATGCCTGCCAGCATACCGAACGCCGACAGATGTAAGTTATCTTGCAGTTGTAGGCGAATGTGCCTGCCAGTGGCGAGACCCTTCCCCTTCACGATCGTTCACGAGGAGACGCCGAATGAGTGTCAATGAGCAGGTCCTGAGCTACCCGATTCCCGCCGACGCGGCACTGGAGCCGCCCGCGGAATGGGCCGAGCTGCGCGGCACGTGTCCGGTGGCTCACGTGAAGCTGCCCAGCGGTGACCAGGCGACGCTGCTGACCCGCTACGAGGACGTCAAGCAGGTGCTCGCCGATCCGCGCTTCAGCCGCCTGCTGAACGCGCCCGACGCCGCCCGGCTGTCGGCCACCGACGACGGCGGGCTGTTCAACAGCGAGATGGCGACGATCATCCCCGACAGCGGGGAGGAGCACCAGCACTGGCGGCGCCTGGTCGGCAAGTGGTTCACCGCCAAGCGCATGAACGCCCTGCGCCCCGTGATGACCCGGATCGCCGAGAACCTCATCGACGACATGGTCGAGAGCGGCGCCCCCGGCGACCTCAAGGCGTCCCTGGGCTTCCCGCTGCCGGTGTACGTCATCTGCGACATGCTCGGCGTTCCCGCCAGTGATCGGGACCGGTTCTCGTACTGGTCGGACACGCTGCTCAACCTCACCCGGTACGACAAGGCCGAGATCGAGGCCGCCCAGGCCGAGTTCTTCCAGTACATGTCCGACCTTCTGGCCGCCAAGCGCGCCGAGCCGGGCGAAGACCTGCTGAGCGAGCTGATCGCGGCCGGCGGCCCCGAGGACGGCGGCCTGTCGGACATCCAGATCCTGGTCACCGGCATGGCCCTGCTGGTCGCCGGGCACGAGACCACCGCCAACATGATCGGCAAGATGATCTCCATGCTGCTGGCCGACCGCAGCCGGTGGGAGGCGCTGCTGGCCGACCCGTCGCTGATCCGCACCACGGTGGAGGAGAGCCTGCGCATGGACGCCAACTCCGGCTTCGGCCTGCCGCGGTACCTCAAGGAGGAGACCGAGGTCAGCGGCACGGTCCTGCCCAAGGGCACCACCGTGATCTGCAGCATGGCCGCGGCCAACCGCGACGAGAGCGCCTTCGAGGCCGCCGACCGGATGGACCTGACCCGCAGTCCCAACCCGCACCTGTCGTTCGGCTCCGGCGCGCACTCCTGCCTGGGCCAGGCGCTGGCCCGCACCGAGCTGCAGGTCGTCCTGGAGGTGCTGCTGCGCAAGCTCCCGTCGCTGGAGCTGGCCGTGCCCGCCGAGGAGCTGGAGCGGGTGGAGGGGCTGGCCGTCGGCGGCCTGCGTACCGTCCCGGTCCGCTGGTGACCTGGATCGAGCAGGAGGAATCCCGGATGAAAGTCACTGTGGACGAGGCCAGATGCTGCGGCGCCGGCCAGTGCGTGCTGATCGCGCCGGAGGTGTTCGACCAGCGCGACGACGACGGCATCGTCATCCTGCTGGCGTCCGAGCCCGGCGCTGACCAGCACACCCAGGTCCGCGAGGCCGCCGCCGTCTGCCCCGGCGCCGCCATCCAGGTGACCGACCAGGCCTGACCATCAGCCGTCCGTGCCCCGCCCGGGACGTGGGCGGCTGAGGGTTCGACCCGGCGGGCGGACGATGCCATTCCCGGGCGCCGACCGTACGCGACCTTGACCCTCACCTCGGCGGACGTTGCCGAACACGTTTCTAGGCTGAGCCGCATGCGACTGCCGCGGATGTTGAGCATGCTGGGCGCGTTGTCCATCGCCGTGATCTCGTGCAGCGCGCCGGCCCAGCCGATGACGGCGCCCCCCGAGCCCGCGCCCCACCAGCCCGCGCCCCAGCGGCCGGCGCCCCAGCAGCACGCGCGGACATCTGCGCACAAGACGCCGGCGGACGTCTACGTCCACGACCGGCCCGGGATGCTCAGCCCCAAGGTCGAGGACCTGACACCGCGCGTGTACGTCCCCAACAGCGAGTCCGACACCGTGGACGTCATCGACCCGCGGACGTTCCGGGTCGTGCACCGCTACCGGGTGGGCAGCCTGCCGCAGCACGTCGTGCCCTCCTGGGACCTCAGGACGCTGTGGGTCAACGAGAACAAGGGCAACCGGCTCACCCCCATCGACCCGGTGACGGGCCGCCCCGGTAAGCCGGTGCCGGTGGAGGACCCGTACAACCTGTACTTCACCCCGGACGGCTCGTACGCGCTGATCATGGCCGAACGGCTCAACCGGCTCGACTTCCGCGACCCGCACACGATGCGCCTGATCCGCTCACTCCCCGTGCCGTGCAGGGGGATCAACCACGGCGACTTCACCGCCGACGGATCGGTGTTCCTGGCCAGTTGCGAGTTCTCCGGCCAGGTGGTGGCGATCGACTGGAACCGCCCGCGGGTGCTGAAGACGATCGACGTGCACGCGGGCAACATGCCGCAGGACGTCAAGCTCTCGCCCGACGGACGGCTCTTCTACGTCGCCGACATGATGGCCGACGGCGTGTGGATCATCGACGCCCGCACCTTCCGGCGGACAGGCTTCCTGCACACCGGCAACGGCGCCCATGGCCTGTACGTCAGCAGGGACTCGCGGTCCCTCTACGTCTCCAACAGGGGAGAGGGAACGGTCTCCGTCATCTCGTTCGCCAGGCGCAAGGTGGTCGACCGGTGGCGGATCCCGGGAGGCGGCTCACCCGACATGGGCGGGGTGTCGGCGGACGGCAAGCAGCTGTGGCTGTCCGGCAGGTACCACGGGGTCGTGTACGTCTTCTCCACCGAGACGGGCAAGCTGCTCCACACGATCAAGGTGGGCCGGGGACCGCACGGCCTGTGCGTCTATCCCCAGCCCGGACGCTACTCCCTCGGCCACACCGGAGTGTTCCGGTGATCGGCCGCCGCGGCTTCCTGGCCGCCGGTGGAGCGGCGGCCCTCTCCGCCTGCTCGACGCCTCGTCCTCCGACGGCTCAACCCTCCGGGAAACCGGCCGCCGGGGCGCCACAGCCGTCGTCCGCGAGGTCTGGCCCGTCCGGGCCCCGCCTGCCCGGCGAGGTGCTGCACGGTCCGCGTGACCGCCCGCTGGTCGCGCTCACCTTCCACGGGGCGGGGACGCCCGCGCTGACCGAGAAGGTGCTCGCGGCGATCGAACGGGAACACGCCCGTGCCACCGTCCTCGCCGTCGGCACCTGGCTGGACCGGCCGATCGCCGACCGCATCACCGGCGCGGGCCACGACCTGGGCAACCACACCATGCACCACCTGGACATCTCCGCGCTGCCCGCGGACCAGGCCCGCAGGGAGATCGAGGACTGCGCCGCCAGGCTGCACGCGCTGACCGGGACCGTCGGCTCGTGGTTCCGCCCGTCCGCGGCCCGCCGAGCCACGCCCCTGGTCCAGGAGCTGGCCCGCCGAGCCGGATACCTGACGTGCCTGTCCTACGACGTGGACTCCCGCGACTACCTGAACCCGGGCGCGCGGGCGATCACCGCCGACGTCCTGCGCGAGGTACGGCCCGGCAGCCTGGTCAGCCTGCACCTGGGCCACCCGGGGACACTGGCCGCGATCCCCCGCATCCTGGACGGCCTGCACCGCCGCGATCTGCGTGCGGTCACCGTCACCGACCTGCTCACCTGACCACCGGCGCTTCCCTGGTAGGCGCACCCCGCCGATCAGGAAGATCTTCGCGTGTTCGCCGTGTGCCGGGCGGGCCGGCGGCGTGATGATGCCGCATGCCGACCACGCGGGCCAAGGGCCGCATCCCGTCCGAAACAGGCCGTGACGGACGGCTGATCATGGCGGCGCGGGCGTTGCGGACCTTCGGGTACGGCTGCACCAGCGTGCTCCTGGCCGAGTTGCTCACCCAGGACGGCGACGCTCCGTGGCAGAGCGGACTGCTGCTGGCCGTGGCCTCCGCGGGCTCGGTGGTCGCCAGCCTGACGCTGGGACTGTTCGCCGACGCCTGGGGGCGGCGGCGGGCCCTGGCCGCGTGCGGCTGCCTGATGGCGGTCTCTGGCGCACGTACCGCAAGACTCCCGCGCCCGAGGGCTGAGAGCAGCACTGGGGGTCAGGCGGGACGTCGGCCGAACGGCTCGGCGATCTGCGTGAGTGCTTCCTCCGTGAGCTCGCGCAGCGTACGCGTCTCCTGCTCGGCGCACCACCATTGCGTGGCGACGCGCAGAGCGACCAGGAACGCGGCGGTCAGCATCTCCGGGCTGACGTCGCTCTGCTGCTCCCGGCCGGCCACCGCCTGACTCAGCTCGCGCTCCAGCCGGACCCTGTTCGCCAGTTGCCTGGCCAGGAGGGAAGGGTGGCGCATGGCCAGCCGGGTGCGCTGGTGCAGCTCACGGTCGGTGTTGCCGACCTCGTCGTACAGGCTCTCCAGCGCGCCGCGCAGCGCCTGCCAGGCGGAGCGGTCCGCGGGCTGTTCGTGCACGCGCTGCACCAGGGTGCCCAGGCGCTGCTCGTCGCCGTACAGCAGGGCGTCTTCCTTGCCGTCGAAGTAGTTCGAGAACGTCCGCCGGGAGATGTTCGCGGCGTCGGCGATGGCTTCGACCGTGACGTGGTCCAGGCCGTGCTCGACGGTGAGCCGCAGCGCGGCCTCGTGCACCGCCTGCCGGGTCTCGGCCTTCTTGCGCTCGCGCAACCCTGCTGTGCTGTCCATGATGCGGACAGCTTACCCAACAGGAATAATTGCTCAGTGCGCAAAGTTGCCGCATGTGCATGTATGGTGTCCCCGTTACCTCTCAGTCCTCAGATCGGAGGCTGCGCGTGAGCGCACAGCCGGCAGCGCCAACCGCGGCGGAGCCGATGACCCACCGTCAAGTCCTCGAAGCCCTCAGCGGCCTGTTGCTCGTCCTGTTCGTCGCGATGATCAGCGGCACCATCGTCTCGGTGGCGCTCCCGCAGATCATCGGAGCGCTGGAGGGCAGCCAGTCCCAGTACACGTGGGTCGTCACCGCATCGCTGCTGGCCTCGACCGCCTCGACGCCCATCTGGGGCAAGCTCGCCGACCTGTTCAACAAGAAGCTGCTGCTCCAGATCTCCATCACGATCTTCATGGTCAGCTCGCTGGCCTGCGGCTTCGCCCAGAACACCGGGCAGCTCATCGCCTTCCGCGCGATCCAGGGCCTGGGCATGGGCGCCCTGCAGATCCTCGTCCAGGTCGTCATCGCCGCCATGATCAGCCCGAAGGAGCGCGGCCGCTACAACGGCTACCTCGGCGCCGTCATGGCCGTGGCCACCGTCGGCGGCCCGCTTCTCGGCGGCCTCATCGCCGACACGTCCTGGCTCGGCTGGCGCTGGTGCTTCTTCATCGCCGTCCCGTTCGCCGTCGCCGCTCTGGCGCTGCTGGCCAAGACCCTGAACCTCCCGACCCAGCGCCGCGCGAACGTGAGCATCGACTACTGGGGCGCCACCCTCATCGCCGTCGGCGTCAGTGTTCTCCTCATCTGGGTCACCTTCGTCGGCAACGACTTCGACTGGCTGTCCTGGCAGACCGCGGCCATGGCCGGCGGCGGCGTGCTGGTGCTCGCGCTGGCCACCTGGATCGAGTCCAAGGTCAAGGAGCCGGTCGTCCCGCTGCACGTCATCAGCAGGCGGACGCCCGCCCTGGCCATCCTGGCCAGCCTCGCCGTCGGCATGGCCATGTTCGGCGGTGCGGTCTTCCTCGGCCAGTACTTCCAGATCGGCCGCGGCTACGGCCCCACCGCCGCCGGCCTGCTCACCATCCCGATGATGGCGGGCGTGCTGTTCTCCTCCACCATCAGCGGCAGGATGGTCTCGCGCACCGGCCAGACCAAGCCGTTCATCCTCGTCGGCCTGGTCATCCTGTTCCTGGGCTTCACCGGCCTGGCCACGATCGACCACGAGACCGCGCTGGTGCTGGTCTCCGCGTACATGCTCGCCGTCGGCATCGGCGTCGGCATGTCCATGCAGAACCTCGTCCTGGTCATCCAGAACACCGTCCCGCTGCGCGAGATCGGCGCCGCCAGCGGTGCGATCACGTTCTTCCGCTCGCTCGGCGGCACCGTGGGCGTCTCGGTGCTCGGCGCCGTCCTGGCCAACCGGGTCGCCTCCAACATCGCCGAAGGCCTGGCCAAGGCGGGCATCCCCACCGGCGGCGGCGCGGCGGGCGGCAGCCTCAACATCGCCGCGCTGCCCGAGCCGATCAAGGTGATCGTCCGGTCCGCCTACGGCGACGCCACCGGCCACATCTTCCTGATCTCGGCCGGGATCACCGTGGTCGGCCTGATCGCCGCGGCCTTCCTCAAGCCGGCCAAGCTGCGCGACAGCCTCGACCTGCCCGAGCAGGCCGCCACGCCGGAGCCCGCGACCACCACCGCCTGACCCGATCCGGAAGGCCGCGTCCCCGCATCGCCCGCGAGGACGCGGCCTTCCCTGTTCGTCAGGAGTCCCTGTTCGTCAGGGGTCCAGGCGGACGGTGACGGTCACGCGGCCCGCCTCGTCACGTCGGGCCACCGCATGCCCGGTGCGGTCGATCCCCTCCAACTCCAGCGATATCGGACCACCCTCGTCCAGGAAGTTGCGCCACCACACCTTGGCGTCGGGGAGCTGAACGCCGATCGTCACGGTGTCGGCCGCGCGCCGGAAGGCGACCGGTGTGCTGAAGGTACGTCCCGAGCGGCGTCCGGTGTAGGTGACGACCGTGAGATGCCCGCTGACCAGCCGGCCCCATCGAGGAGACGTGCGCAACGTCATGACACAGGAGTTGAAGCGGCCGATCGCTCGCTTCGGCAGCGGCCTCTGGAAGGGCACGGAACCTCCAAATGACGACGGTGTCTCTGACCGGCCAGCGTAGACCGGCACGTGGAGAGGCCCGTCCGCCGCCGGGGTGGGCCGCTCAGCGGAGGAAGTCCAGGAGGACCGGGACGATGGCCTCCGGGGTGGGGCCGTGGCCCTGGCCCGGGAGGATGCGTCGGCCGGCGTGGGGGAGGGCTGCCGCCACCGCGTCGGCGGCCTCCGGCATGCCGGGGAAGGTCCGGTCGCCCGAGTACACGATCGTGGGCACGGTGATCGAGGACCAGCGGCCGGTCCAGTCCGGGTCGACGTTGATGTCGTGGACGGCTGCGAGGTCGTAGGCGAGCGTCGGGGCGACGGCGACCATGTCCGCCCATCCGGGTGACTGGGCCATCCCGTCGACGGCCTCGGACGGGACGCCGATCACCGCGGTCAGGTTGTAGCGCATCGCCTCGTCGTTCTTGCCGGCGGCCAGCAAGGAGCGCAGCGTGTCCAGATGCTCGGCATGGTCGGCGCCGGCGAACAGCGGCGGCTCGTAGAGCGCCAGCGCGGTGACCCCGACGCCGGCGGTCGCGGCGGCCAGGGCCACGGTCGCGCCCGACGAGCTGCTGTAGAGGGTCGCGCTGCCCCCGGCTGCCTCGATCAGCGCGGCGACGTCCTCGACCTCTCGCTCCAGTGCCCACGGCGCGGTGTCGCCGGATCGGCCGCGTCCGCGCCTGTCGTAGTCGATCGCCGTGAAGCCCTCGGCGCCGAGCCGCCGCGCGACCTGCCCGGTGCTCGGGTCGATGCCGCGGTACTGGGTGGCCCCGCCGACGAAGACGATGGCGGGCCCGTCACCGTGGCGGTCGTAGTCGATGACCGTGCCGTCCTGCGAGGTGACTGTGCTCAAGATCGTGCCTTCCCTGCGTGATGGCGGTCGGATGATCGTTGGTCGGGCCCCCCTCCGGCGTGCCGGGTGGGCACACGGCAGGACAAGGCCGAGGTCAACGGTATGGGAGAGGGCTGACATTCTCTTCCGAGAGTCCGCGGGGGCGTCGCCGGCGCGCCTGAGGCATCCCCGTCCGCGGTTTCTGGACGTTTTCTGTGCGCGCTCCCATCACGCTTGTCCGCTAGCAGGAGCGTTTCGGGGGCTCGGTGAACACGGCGCCCGCCGAGGTACGTCCTCGGCGTCCGTGCGGGTCCCCGACGTAACGTTGAGGAGACACACGTTGAAGGCTCGACTCCGCCGTCCAGCCGCGCTGTTAGCGGGCGCGATCATCCCCCTCTCGCTTCTCACGGGGCAACCGGCCGGCGCCGCGAGCGCCGATCCCGTCGCCGACGCCTTCGCGCGGGCCTCCTCCGCGTACGAGGTGCCGCGCGATCTGCTGGTGTCCGTCGCGTACGCCGAGACCCACCTCGACGGGCACGACGGCAAGCCCAGCTCCTCGGGCGGCTACGGCGTGATGCACCTGGTCAGCAACCCCAAGGTGCACTCGCTGGAGCGGGCCGCCACGCTGACCGAGCAGTCCGTGTCCGCCCTCAAGTCCGACACCGCGGCCAACATCACGGGCGGCGCCGCCGTGCTGCGCGCCTACGCCGACGAGCTGGGGCTGGGCTCCGCCGCGCGCAAGGACCCCGCGAAGTGGTACTCCGCGGTGGCCAAGTACGGCAACTCCGCCTCGCCCGAGGTCGCCCGGCTGTACGCGGACACCGTGTACGAGATCATGGGCGACGGCGTCAGCGCCACCACGCCCGCCGGCGAGACCGTGAAGGTGGCGGCGCGCGGTGTGGAGCCCGACCGGGGCACGTACGCCAAGGTCCAGAAGCTGGGCGAGCAGGGCTCCACGCTCGCCGCGGCGGCCGTGGACTACCCGGGGGCCACCTGGGCGGCCGCCCACAGCTCCAACTACGCCGTGTCCGACCGTCCCAACAGCGACGCGATCGACCGGATCGTCATCCACGTGACGCAGGGCTCGTACGCCGGGACGATCTCATGGTTCCAGACCGGGCCCCGGCCGAACCCGACCTCCGCGCACTACGTCGTCCGCTCCTCCGACGGCGCCATCACGCAGATGGTCAGGGAGAAGGACCGGGCCTTCCACGCCGGCGACTACAACCGCCGGTCGGTCGGCATCGAGCACGAGGGCTACGTGGACAACGCGTCCTGGTTCACCGATGCGATGTACCGCTCCTCGGCCGCGCTGACGCGCAGCATCGCCGACCGCTACGGCATCCCGAAGGACCGCGCCCACATCATCGGGCACAGCGAGGTCCCCACCGCCGACCACACCGACCCGGGTCCGAACTGGAACTGGACGACGTACATGCGGTACGTCACCAACGGCGGCGGGGCCACGAACCCGCACACGCCCGAGTCGGTCTGCGGAACCGGCTACAAGGTGATCGACTCCGCGCCCCTCGGGACGGCGGGCAACGTCTACCTGCTCTACAACTCCACCAGCGGCAACAACTGCGTGGCCACGCTCAAGACGTCCTCGCTCGGCCAGGCCACGGCCACCAGCGCCTTCCTGGAGGTGCAGGGCAAGACCCGGGTCACCGACAGCGGCAACTTCTCGTACTACGCGGGGCCGGTCATCGCGGCGGCGGCCGACAAGTGCGTCAAGTGGGGAGGCAAGGCGGGCTCGTCCACCTACGAGAGCGGTTTCGAGCACTGCGGATAGCGGCTGAGAACGACGCGAAGGGTGCTGGCCGGTTCACCGGCCGGCACCCTTTTCCGTGCGGCCGGTTCGGGGGGTGGCCGGTCGACCGAGGAGGGCGCGGTGGGCGGTGAGCCACACCTGGCCGGCGCAGCGCCGTTCGACCTCCTCGGGCGCCAGCCACTCCGCCCCCGTGCTCTCCGACCCGGGAGGCGGCGCGGTGGGCGGCCCAGGCTCGGCGAGCCGGGCCTCGAACATCACCATGTACGTCAGGGGCGCGTAGCGGTAGCCGGCCGGAGGCGGGCCGGTCAGCTCTATGCGCTGCCAGGCGAACACCGACAGCCGCTCCGGCGGCAGCGCCAGGCCCGTCTCCTCGGCCAGTTCGCGGGAGGCGGCCTCGGCGGCCCGCTCGCCCGGGTCGAGGTGGCCGCCCGGGATGTCCCAGCCGCGCCCCTCGCGGCCGACGCGGGTCAGCAGCGTGCGGCCCGCGCCGTCGAGGACGAACGCGAAGGCGGAGGTGATCTGCTCCACCGGCGGCAGGCTCCGGATCAGCGCGACCTCCAGGCGGTGGGGCGCGGGGATCCACGGCACGGTGATGGTGGCGAGGACACGGGTCATTGGCTCATTCTCCACCGGCGGGCACCCTGGGGCGCCGATCTTCCCTTGCGTCACGCTGCGCGACATTTCGCATGAAACGGGCATGATGGAAGTGATTGTCGTTGTTATTGCGAAAGAAAGGGCGTTACAGCCTATATGCGTCGTCACATCGCGAAGTGGTGGACCGTAGCAGTTCCGGCGTTGGCGGTGGTCTCGCTGGCGCTCGGATGGGGACGCAGCCTGCCCATGGCCTTGGCAGTCCTGCTGGCCATCGTCCTGGCCGGAGCCGTGCTGGCCGCCGTTCACCACGCCGAGGTGATCGCGCACCGGGTCGGCGAGCCGTTCGGCTCGCTGGTCCTGGCGGTGGCTGTCACGGTGATCGAGGTGGCGCTGATCGTCAGCCTCATGCTCTCCGGAGGGGAGAAGACGGCGTCGCTCGCCCGCGACACCGTGTTCGCCGCCGTGATGATCACGTGTAACGGCATCGTGGGGCTGTCCCTGCTGGCCGGCACGTTGCGGCGGCGCGTCGCGGTGTTCAACGCCGAAGGGACCGGCGGGGCGCTGGCCACGGTCGCCACGCTGAGCACGCTCAGCCTGGTCCTGCCGTCGTTCACGACCAGCGCGCGCGGGCCCGCGTTCTCGTCGGCCCAGCTCGCGTTCGCGGCGGTGGTGTCGCTGGCGATGTACGGGCTGTTCGTGCTCACGCAGACCGTACGGCACCGCGACTACTTCCTCCCGGTCACCACGGAGACCAGGGAGGGGAAGGCGGAGGTCGCGGAGGTGGAGCACGCGCCGCGGCCGTCCGGGCGCACGGCGCTGGCCAGCCTCGGGCTGCTGCTGGTGGCCCTCGTGTCCGTCGTCGGCCTGGCCAAGGTGGAGTCGCCGGTCATCGAGCTGGCTGTGGCGAACGCCGGGCTGCCCCAGGCCGTCGTCGGCGTGGTGATCGCGCTGCTCGTGCTGCTGCCCGAGACGATCGCCGCGGTCAGGGCGGCCCGGCGCGGTCAGATCCAGATCAGCCTGAACCTGGCGCTGGGCTCCGCGATGGCCAGCATCGGCCTGACGATCCCGGCCATCGCGGTCATGTCCATCTGGCTGAAGGGGCCCCTGCTCCTCGGCCTGGGCGGCACGCACATGGTGCTGCTGGCGCTGACCGTGGCCGTCTCCACGCTCACCGTCGTCCCGGGGCGCGCCACGCTGCTGCAGAGCGGGGTGCACCTCGGGCTGTTCGCCGCGTTCCTCTTCCTGGCGGTCAGCCCCTGACGAACGGCCATCGGCCCGTGACACCTGGCGGCCGGCTCGTGACGCCTGCCGCCCGGGGTCTCAGACGCCCTTGCGCAGGGCCCGGTTGCCGGCGACGAGGCCGAGGACGGCCACCAGCGCAGCGGCCGCCGTGCCGTACAGGACCGAGGGGTGGGTGAGGTCGCCGGAGAAGAGGGCGCGCTGCGCGTCCACGACCTGCGTGACGGGGTTGACCTCGCCCACCGCCCGCAGCCAGGACGGCCCTCCGCTCATGGGCAGGAACACCCCGGACAGCAGCATCAGCGGGAACAACAACGCCTGGGTGACCAGGTAGAACAGGGTGCCGTCGGGCGCCGACCTGATGGCCAGCGTGTACGACAGCGAGCCCAGCCCCGTGGCGACCAGCAGCAGCATCGCGATCCCGGCCGGCGCCCCCGTGGGGTGGAGCCGGAACCCGAGCGGGAGCGCCAGGACGACGATGAGCAGGGCCTGGCAGAGCAGGACCACGGTGACCTTCATCGTCCTGCCGACGAGCATGGCCGTGCGGTTGAGCGGGGTGACCAGGAGGCGCTCCAGCGAGCCGCCGATCAGCTCCACCAGCATCGTGTAGCCGGAGGCCATCGGCCCGGTCAGGCACATCATCACGAGGATGCCCGGCACGAACCACTGCCAGGACGACCCGACCGCCCCGTCCAGCAGTGCCCCGTACAGGAACAGGAACAGCAGCGGCTGGCCCATCTCCAGCAGGAGCCCGGCCGGCTGCCGGAGCGCCGGGGTGACCTCGCGGCCGAAGACGATGGCGGTGTCACGCAGGAAGGTCTTCATCGGTGAGGCTTCTCCCGGTGAGAGTGAGGAACACGTCGTCGAGGGTGGGGCGGCCGGTCTCGGCGGTGACGGCCTTGACGCCCGCCTCCTCCAGCGCGCGCAGGTAGACGGGCAGGGCGGCGGGAGCTCCGGGGACGCGCAGGCGCACGGTCGTGCCGTCCACGGTGACAGCGTCGCCCGAGGTCCCGGGTGCGGCCATCGTGCGGGCGACGACCGCGGCCGTCGCCGCCTCGCCCTCGGTCCGGGTCGTGATCGTGATGTGGTCGCCGGCGAGGTCGTTCTTCAGCCGCTCGGCCGTGCCGTCGGCGATGATCCGGCCGCCGTCCACGATCACCACCCGCTCGGCCATGGTGTCGGCCTCCTCCAGGTAGTGCGTCGTCAGGAACAGGGTCATGCCGTACGCCTCGCGCACCCGCAGGATGTGCTCCCAGATGTCGGCGCGGCTCTTGGGGTCGAGACCGGTGGAGGGCTCGTCCAGGAAGAGCAGGGAGGGCCGGTGGACGAGCCCCAGGGCGATGTCGAGGCGGCGGCGCTGGCCGCCGGACAGCGTGCCCGGCCGGCGGCGGGCCAGGGCTCGCAGGCCGAGCAGGTCCAGCAGCTCGTCGGCGCGCCCGGCCGCCGTCGCGGTGGTCATGCCGTAGAAGCGGCCCTGGCTGACCAGCTCGTCGCGGACCTGGAAGTTCTCGCCGGCGCTGCTCTTCTGGCCGACGTACCCGATGTGGGCACGCACCCGGCCGGGGTCGCGGACGACGTCGTGGCCGGCGACGACGGCGGTGCCGGAGGTCGGGGGCAGCAGGGTGGTGAGCATGCGCAGCGTCGTGGACTTGCCGGCGCCGTTCGGGCCGAGGACGGCGACCAGCCGGCCGGCCTCCACGTCGAGGTCGATGCCGCGTACGGCGCGGACGGTCTCCTTCTTCACCGTGAAGTCTCGGGTCAATCCCCGGGTATGGATCATGCTGTGGCTCCTCTGAGCATGGCGGGGAGACCCCGGGCGGGGTCGGTCTGGGAATCCAGGACATCTTGCGGCCGCATGTCCCTTTCCGGCAAACGTGAAACGCATGTTCATATACGGCGCTGACCTGCGGAGATGATGTCGTGAACACGCGCTTGATATGAGGTCTTTTCGGTCATTGAGCTGCGATTTCTAGAAATAAGGACATTTTTCGGAGAAAGCGCTTTGATAACGGTGAACTGAATCGCCTTGCGGGCCCGTACGGGCTCCACGATGATCACCGGCGTGAATCGTCTGTTGGGGGCCGCGCTCGCGGCCGTGATGGCCGGCGCCCTGAGCGCGTCCGGCGGCGCCGCCGCCGCGGCGGACGGCGCGATCGCCGGGGTGGACGTGAGCAACTGGACCGGCGAGGTCGACTGGAGCACCGTCGTGTCCGGCGGCGGGAAGTTCGCCTTCGTCCAGGCGACCGAGGGCGTCGACTACCGCAACCCGCGCTTCGACGCGCAGTACGACGGCGCCGCGGCGGCCGGCCTGGCCCGCGGCGCGTACCACTTCGCCCAGCCGCACGAGTCCGACGGCGCGACGCAGGCGGCCTTCTTCCTGCTCAACGGCGGCGCCTGGAGGTCGGATGGGTGGACGCTGCCCGGCGTGCTGGACCTGGAGGACAACCCGTACAAGGACCGCAACGGCAAGGACACCTGCTACGGCCTGTCGCCCGCCGACATGGTGACCTGGATCAAGGGGTTCACGGGGAGGTACCTGCGGGAGACCGGCCGCCGGGCGATCATCTACACGACCGTGAGCTGGTGGCGGACCTGCACGGGCGACTCCGCCGCGTTCAAGGCCAACCCGCTGTGGCTGGCGCGCTGGGGGGCCGACCCGGGCGAGCTGCCCAAGGGGTGGAAGCGGCACACGTTCTGGCAGTCGGCCGAGAAGGGGACGCTGCCGGGCGGGCAGAACTCCTTCAACGGCACCCAGGACGAGCTGGACGACCTGGCCAACCCGCCGGCCGAGATCACGGTCGCGGGAGCGGCCAGGGACAGGAGGCACTACACGGTCACGGTGTCCAACACGGGGCCGCACCCGGTGACGCGCATCAAGGTCTCCGGCCGCGCGTACGGCGGACAGCGCGTGGTGGCGGCGCCCGGCTGCTCGTTCAGCGGCACGGCGGTGCGCTGCGAGATCGCCGAGCTGCGGCGGGGGCAGAAGGCCACGCTGACCTTCACCACCAGGCCCCGGTCGGCCAAGGGCACTGTCGGACTGCGGTTCGAGGTCGGGTCCGTACGGCTCACGCTGAGCGCCTCGTGAGCTGATAAGGCAGTATCTGTCCAGAGCAGACCTTTTTGGCCGGAGGGAGCCCTGGGTGTCGGTGAGGCGGCGGCTCGCGCTCGTGACGGCGCTCCTCCTGCTGACCGCGACCGCGTCCGTGCCGCTCATGCCGTACGTGCAGCCCGAGATCGTGCGGATCGCGCTCCGGATCGAGGGACAGCGCATCGCCTACTCGTGGGGCGGCGGCCACGGCGCCGAGCCGGGTCCGTCGAAGGGCACGTGCGCCGGTTACCGGGGGAGCATCCTGCCGTGCCCGGCCGAGCGGACTCGCGGGCTGGACTGCTCGGGGTTCGCCCGATGGGTGTACGCGCAGGCGCACGGCGAGGACGTGCTGGGGCCGGGCACCACCAACGACCAGGTGCGCCGGATGCGCCGGGTCGGCTCGGCCGCGCCCGGGGACCTCGTCTTCTTCGGCAGGGCCACGCGGAAGGGCCTCGACACCCACCATGTCGGGATCTATCTGGGCGACGGAAAGATGATCAACGCGCCCGAGACGGGGGCGTTCGTCCGCGTGGACTCCATCTCCCGGCTCAAGGACTTCGCCGGCTTCTACCGGCTCTGACGCCGTCCGGACCTGCTTGGTAGGGGTGTAACGACAGTCGCCTGCCGAAAAATGAGAGACCGGAGGGCTAATCTGTGCCGCTATGGACAGGCGATGGGTCGGGCCCGACGGCTATGAGATCGTTCCGGGGCTGCGCGAGGGGCGGCAGGTGCTGCGGGTGTGCCGTCAGGGGCAGGTCGTCGCCGACTGCTTCTCCGTCGCCGAGGTGGCCGCGTTCGTCGACCTGGCCGATCTCTGCGAGGTCGTCAGCCTGCGGCCACGGCGGGGCTTCGAGGCCGTCGGCTAGCGCGACCTGCGCGGCCTCGACGAGTTCGCATCATCGCTGAGGGCCGTGTATGGTTACACCTGTCCGCAGCGCCGGACAGGCCCCTATAGCTCAGTCGGCAGAGCGTCTCCATGGTAAGGAGAAGGTCAACGGTTCGATTCCGTTTGGGGGCTCGCAGCACGAGCAGACAGTACGCCCGACCCGCAGGAACGCGGAGTCGGGCGTTTCTCGTTGTGCCGCCTTTTCCGGCCCCGCGCACCGACCACCAGCCACCCGCGCACCCACCACCGGCCACCCACCACCGGCCACCGGTCCTTGGAAGGGCCGGGAAGGCGGGAAGAGGTCGCGCGGCCGGGGCCCCGCTGCTACGCTGACGCGCACTCCGCGCGGCCAGTGAGCCCGCCGCCCCTCCAGCCCCGCCGGAGCGATCGGCCGGTCCCCGGAATGCGGGAACGGGCCCCTGACGTTGATTTCGTCAGAGTGGTGTTCCTGAGGCATACTGGGAGCACTCACCCGATCAGGCGAAGTACATATGTGCTTCACGGGTCGGGTATCCTCGACGGGCCGGGTCGTTTCATCCGGCTCAAAGGCGGAGTAGCTCAGTCAGGCAGAGCAAACGGCTCATAATCGTTGTGTCGCCGGTTCAAGTCCGGCCTCCGCTACTGCCCCTCCCCAGGTCGCCGACCTGGGCTTGGGCATGTCCTAGTCCCGAACGTAGAAAGGCACTCCCACGTGGCTGCCACCGACGTTAGGCCGAAGATCACGCTGGCCTGCCAGGAGTGCAAGCACCGCAACTACATCACGCGGAAGAACCGGCGCAACGACCCGGATCGGCTTGAGCTGAAGAAGTACTGCCCCAACTGCCGCTGCCACCGCGCGCACCGCGAGACCCGCTAGCTCTTCCGAGCGCGGCTCGCCCGGCAGCACTGCCTGGCCACACGCACCACACAACCGGCGCCCCGGATCGAGGCGCCGGTTTGTCGTGTTCGCCCACCGGTGTCGCTCCGCCCGGTGGCCTGATCCCTCGGCAAAATCCCGGGAAAGCGGCGACGACAGCCGAACCTTGTTCTGTTAGCGTCTGGCTCGACGGCGCAGCCCATGCGGGGGAGCCGATGCGAGGGAGCACAGATGGCCTTGAACCGTGACTTCGTCGGGCGCACGTACGCGTCCAGCGCCCCGTACGAGGTCAGCCGGGTGAAGATCAGGGAGTTCGCGGCCGCCATCGGCGACGGCAACCCCATCTACCGGGACAAGGAGGCCGCGCGGGCGGCCGGCCACCCCGACGTCGTCGCACCGCCGACGTTCCCCATCGTGTTCAGTCTCCAGGGCGGCAGCGAGGCGCTGGTGGACCCCGAGCTCGGCCTGAACATCGCGATGGTCGTCCACGGCGAGCAGAGGTTCGAGTACATCCGTCCGATCTACGCGGGCGACGAGCTGGTCACCAGCTCCACGATCACCGACATCCGCAGCGCCGGCCGCAACGAGCTGATGACCATCCGCAGCGAGGTCACCACCGTGTCCGGTGAGGCGGTCTGCACCACGTACAACACGATCGTCGAGCGGGGAGGTGCGGCCTGATGACCGCGACGGTGAAGTACGACGAGGTCGAGGTGGGCCGGGAGCTCCCGGCCGTCGACTACCCGGTGCGGCGGGTCAACCTGGTCATGTACGCGGGCGCGTCGGGCGACTACAACCCCATCCACTGGAACGAGCGCTTCGCCAAGGTGGTCGGGCTGCCCGACGTCATCGCGCACGGCATGTACACCATGGCGCAGGCCGGCCGCTTCGTCACCGACTGGGCCGGGGATCCGGCGGCGGTGGTCGACTACGGGGTGCGGTTCTCCTCGATGGTGGTGGTGCCCGACGACGACGAGGGCGCCACGATCACGGTCAGTGGCGTGGTGGAGGAGAAGCTGGAGGACCGGCGCGTGGTCGTCGGCCTGACGGCCCGCTCGGGCGACGCCAGGGTGCTGTCCAAGGCGCGCGCCGTCGTCCAGCTCGCCTGAGCCGTGGCCGCCTGACCGTGGCCGCCTGAGCCCCGCCCGTCCGACCCTCCGCACCCTCCGCTCGTCCGGCCCTCCGCGTCCGACCCTCCGCTCCGTGCTCCTCCTGCGGCGAGATCGCCGCCACACCGGCTCCACACCGGCGCTCCGTACATTCGAGTACGCCAAGCGATCAAGGAGAACGGAGCCAACAGCATGCCGACTCAGACCGTGGAAGTACCGCAGTTCACGCTGGCCGCGAACGCGACGCCGGCCGTCACGACCGACGCGCAGCACGAGCGCGCCTGGTACCCGCCCTTCGCGTCCCCCCGCGCCGAGTAACGCGAGGACGGGCGGCCGGCGGCGGGCCCGCCCGCCGTGGCCACCCCGATGTCCACCCGCCCCCGCACCACACCCGTCT
>NZ_JBEXDT010000132.1:0-18531 GCF_040605905.1 Nonomuraea sp. NPDC005501
GACCAGACGCCCTACGCGGCGACGTCCAGCACGTTCATCGGCCAGATCTACGGCCTGTTCGGCCTGGTCAACATCGCCGATCCCCGGCACGCCGCCGAGACGCTCCGTGACGCGCGGCGCCATGGGGTCCTCGCCGCGCCGGATCCGCTGGCGCACGGCGTGGGCGGTGCCGACCGAGACGGCGGCGTCCGCGGCGATCTTGCGGAGGGAGGCGTCCGGGTTGGCGGCGATCACCCGGGCCGCGCGCAGCCGCCCCTCCTCGGCGTTCAGCGGCCGGCGCCGGCCGTCCTTGCCGATGCGGGCGTTCAACTGTGGAGTCTCAGCGGTCGAACAGCGGCGCAGGCCGCTCACCGTCTTCGCCGACAAGCCCGCGACCTCGGCGACCGCCCGATCCGACATGCCCGGATGGGACTCGAGGATGCGCATCGCGGCCACGCGCCGGTCCTGCAGCGACAGCGGCATGCCGTGGGCGGTGTTGGCCCGGACCGCCGCCAGGAAGGCCGCCTCGTCGCTGCCCTCGAAGAACCGCACGAGGATCGTCTGACGGCCGTTGAGTATCGCCGCCCCCAGGCGGTGCATCCCGTCGATCACCCGCATGGTCGCCCGGTGGACCAGGATGGGCGGGAGGTCGTCGTCGATCTCGGCCAGCCGGCGCACGTGCTCCTCGTCCACCCCCAGGACGCGCGGCGAGTCCCCCCTCTTCAGCAGCTTGATGTGCACCGCGTACACCTGACGCGGCTCATCACTTTCACGGTCTGACTGAACTCCCACATTTCCCCCGGTGTGTGAGACGGCCACCGGTGCGAGCCCGCGTCGGGTGCGGACGACGCTTGCAGGGCACATATGACAGCACACAAGATCCGGATAGTCCATAACGCAGCTTTTGTTCCACTGGACCGATACATCCTTCAATTACGTGCTATCTGTCACGCAATAGTGACTATTAGTAATAGTTCGCTGTTTGACGTGATCGCCGGGTTCGTTGCTAGCCTGTGGACATCGCGGAGAATGATGCATCCCAGGAGCTGCTGAACGCCGTGCGGAACGCCTCGGCCTTTTATCGGTCGACCGATGTGTGCGTCATCGGCAGCGGTCCGGGCGGCGCCGTCACGGCTCACCTGCTGGCCCGCAGCGGCCTGCGGGTGCTGCTGCTGGAGGAGGGCGACCGGATCGGCCCCGGCGCGACGCTCGACGCCCTCGAACCCGGCTGGGAGCCCGCCCTGGTGCGGACGGGAGGGCGCCGGACGGTCCCCCTCGGGCGCCCGTGGTCGGCGCGGGGCCTGGGCGGCGGGATGGGGCTGTTCGCCGGCATCGGCTTCCGGCTCCGGCACGTCGACTTCGACGCCCGCAAGCACGTCGCCGACGACGCCCTCGACCCCCGCTGGCCCCTGGCGTACGCGGACCTGCGCGAGCACTACGACGAGGTGGAGGGCCTGCTGGGCGTGGCCCGGGCCCGGGGCGCCGACCCGCTCGAACCCGACGGCGCCGGCCCCCCGCTCCCCCCGCACCCCTACAGCCCGCACGGCCTGCTGCTCGCCACCGCGGGCCGCCGTCTCGGCCTGCGCCCCTTCCCGACGCCCCTGCTCATCAACTCCGCCCCGTACCGGGGACGCCCCGCCTGCGACCGCTGCGGACCGTGCAACGAGCACGCCTGCCCCTCCGGGGCGAAGGCGGACCTGGTCTCCACGCTGCTCGACCCGGCCCGCGAGGACGGCTCGCTGGTGGTCGCCACCGGAGGCAGGGCGCTGCGCGTGCACGCCTCCGCCCTCGACCGCGCCGGGGCGGTCGAATGGCTGGACCGGCGCGCCGGGGTCCGGCGCACGACCCGTACCCGGTGCGTGGTGCTGGCCGCGAACGCCGTGCAGTCCTCGGCGCTCCTGCTGCGCTCCCCCACCCGCTGGTCGCCGTCGGGCCTCGGCAACCGCCACGGCGTGGTCGGGCGCGGTCTGTGCTTCAAGGTCAGCGGCTACGCGGCCGGAACGGTCCCCGCGCCCGCCCGGACGGCCCACGCGCTCGGCGGCCCGTTCTCGACCGTCGCCTTCTCCGACCACTACCTCGACGACGCCTGCCCCAGCGGCCTGGGCGGCGTCCTGTACGAGGCGAGCCCGGCCGAGCGCGGCCCCCGCGAAGGGACGATGCCGCTGCGCGTGCACTATCTCGCCGCCGACCAGCCGATGTGGCGCAACCGGGTACGCCTGTCCAACCAGAGAAACGGACTCGGCGTCAGAAAGATACTAATGGAGTATGAAACACATCCATTAGATAGAACACGGCTCGATTACCTGGCCGAACAGGCCACAAAGCTTCTTATTTCCGCGGGGGCCACCCGTATCCGGCTCGAAGCGTCCGGATACGAACGCGGGAGCCGCCATCTGCACGGCGGCTGCCGCGCGGGAGACGATCCGCGCACGTCCGTGGTCGACGCCGGCGGGCGGATTCACGACCAGGAAAACGTCTATGTCGTGGACGGCGGATTCTTTCCCTATCCCGGCGGTGTGAATCCGACGCTCACCATCCTCGCCAACGCCTCCCGAATCGCCCGGCGGATCGCCCGGGACCTCGCAACGGCCGCCATCTGACCCGAGGGAGAACCCCCATGGCCCGTACAGCCCACGTCCCCCACACCGCCGCCGCAGACGCCGAGAAGACGGCGGGCGAGCCCCCGCGCGCGGGCTCGCTGGCGCGGCCCCGCTCGGGGCCGGTGTTCGAGCGGGCCTCGGGCGCGCGGGTGTGGGACACCCAGGGCCGCTGCCACGTGGACCTGTCGTCGTGCAGCGGCGCCGCGCCGCTCGGCGCCGGGTACCCGCCCGTGGTGGACGCGGCGGTCGCGGAGCTGCGCCGCGGCGGCGGCATCCTGCCGGAGGCGACCTCGCCCCTGCGCGAGGAGGTGGCGGACCGGATCGTCGGGATCTTCCCGTGCGCGCAGGCCGTCGAGTTCTTCCGGACGGGGTCGTGCGCCACGACCGCCGCGGTCCGCCTGGCCCGGGTGCACACCGGCGCCCGCACGGTGCTCACCTCCGGCTACCACGGGTGGCACGACTGGCAGCTGCAGTACCGCCCCTCCCAGGGGCTGCCGGACCGCGACCCCGACACGGTCGACTTCGGCTACGACCTGGACCTGCTCGACCGGCTCGCGCGGCGGCGCGGCGACCTCGCCGCGGTGATCGTCACCCCCGAGGTGAACGTCTTCCCTCCCGCGTTCGTCCGCGAGGTGGAGCGCATCACCCGCGCCCACGGCGGCCTGCTCGTCCTCGACGAGGTCATGACCGGCTTCCGCTACGCCTGGGGCGGCTACCACGCCGCCGCGGGAGTGAGCCCCGATCTCGTCACGCTGAGCAAGGGCCTGGCCAACGGCTTCGCCCTCTCCGCCGTCGCCGGGGACGCCGCGGTCATGAGGGCGGCGCGCCGGACCCACCTCGGCAACACCTACCAGCGCGAGGTCACCCCGTTCGCCGCGGCGCTGGCGACGCTGGACGCCGGCGCGGGCGGGGCCACGATCGAGGCGATGCGGGCGGCGGGCGAGCGGCTCATGCGCGGGCTGGACCGCCTGTTCGAGGAGGCGTCCGTGGCGGCGTGGGCGCGCGCCTGGCCCACCATGTTCGACGTCGTGTTCGCCGACGCGGAGCTCGGGCGGCGCTTCTTCGCGTCGTTGCGGGACAGCGGCTACCCGATGGAGTACGGCCAGCGCTTCATGCCGTCGGCGGCGCTGACGGACGAGGACGTCGAGGGGTTCCTGGACGCCGCCGCCCGCGCCCTGCCCCGCGCCCTGTCCCGCGGCGCTGCGGGAGCGCGCGGGGACGGCACGGCGGCCGCCGTCCCCTACGCCGCCGAGCACTTCGCGGCCACCCGGGAGACGGTCGAGCGCTGGTGGAGCTCCGCCGCCCCAACGGCATGATCGTGAAGACGTGCCCCGCCGCCGCCCGGCCCCGTTAGGGTTCTCGCTGTGGATCACGAGGAGCAGCAGAGCGAACCGGCCGACGTACGGACCCTGGCGGCGGCGAGCGGCCTGGACCCGAGGCGCGCCTTCGAGGTGCTGTCCGCGCTGGGCGACGGGTCGTGGTGGACGCTCGCCGACCTGGTGCGGCGGACCGCCACGTCGAGGCGGTCGGTCGAGGCCGTGCTGCGCGAGCTGCGCGCCGAGCGCTCCGGCGACCGCTTCCGCCTGGCCCCGGAGCGGGCGCGCGGCCTGCTGGACGGCGACCGGCCCGCCGGCCCCGCCGGGCCGGTCGATCACCTCCTGCCCGGCCACGCGGACGTGGTGGAACGGATGGCGAAGCTGATCGCGGGCGCTCCGCGCGCCAGGCAGGCGCTGGACCACGTCTCCGCCACGCCCGAGACGGTCGTGCGGCGGGCGCTGCTGCTCGGCGCGCGGTCCTGGCCGCCCGGCGCGCGCGTGCTGTGCGTCGGCGACCACGACCTGACCTCGCTCGCCATCGCGCTGATCCACCCCGGGGCCGAGGTCGCGGTGGCCGACATCGACGAGCGCATCCTCGCCTACATCGACGCGTGCGCCGACGAGCTGGGCCTGTCCGTGCGGACCAGGTGGGCGGACCTGCGGCTGGGTCTGCCGCCGTCGCTCCACGGCTACGCCGACGTCGCGGTGACGGACCCGCCGTACACCCCGGAGGGCATCGGGCTGTTCGTCGCCCGGTGCGTGGAGGGCCTCCAGGACCAGGAGCAGGGCCGGGTGCTGCTGGCGTACGGCGCCAGCGAGCGCACGCCGATGCTCGCCCTGAAGGTGCAGGGCTCCCTGTCCGAGCTCAACCTCGCCTACGAGGCCATGTATCCCGATTTCAACAGCTATTTCGGGGCGGAGGCCATCGGCTCGGCCGCCGACCTGTACGTCCTGCGGCCCACCACCAAGTCGAAGCCCGCCGTGGCCGCGCGGGTCGAGCGCTTCAGCGCCGCCATCTACACCCAGGGGCCGCAGTCGGTGGAGAGTCAGGCCGGCCCCGGCGACGGCCGCCTGACGGCCGAGGCCACCGACTTCGCCCCCGACCTGCTGGTGGGCGACTGGCCGGCCGGGTTCCTGCCGCGCACGCCCCGGGTGCGCCTGACCACCTGGCTGGCCAAGCCGTACGCCGCCTCCCCCGGCCGGGTGGCGATCGCCGTGCCCGCCGGCCTGGAGGCGGCCCTGCCGCGCCTGCTCCTGGCGGCCAGGGCGGGCCACGTCCGGGCCTTCCCCGCCGAGCCGCCGGGGGACGTGACGGCGCTCGCCGGGCTCCTGTCGCCGGTCTACGAGCTCTCCGTCCAGGGCGCCGCCGTCGACGCCGTACGCCGTGAGCCCGCCGGCGACGCCGCCGGCCTCCTGCTGCGGCGGCTCCTCGACCGGGCGCACGGCAAGCTGGTCAACACCTGGCGGGAGGCGCTGACCGGCGCCGACTCCGGGCTGACCAAGCGGCAGGCCCGCGACGTCGTCCTGCGGACGGCCCCCTGGGCCGACGGCGTCACCGCCCTCGAACTGCCCGTCCACCGCCTCGCCGAGCTGGGCGAGGCCGTCCGCGCGACCCTGCGGGCGGCGGCGCCGGAGAGCTGACCGGCCCCTCTCGCAGCGCCAGGGCTCACAGCGCCAGGGCGGCGCGCACCGGGGCGGGCCAGCGCTCCGGCGCGGGGCCGTGGGCGTGGTGCAGGGCCAGCAGCAGCCGTTCCAGGCCGACGCCCAGGCAGGCGGTGTGCGCGGGCGCCCCGTCGGAGGTCCGGATGCCGAACGCGGCGCCGAAGTGCTCCTTGTGGTAGTTGACCGACACCACGGCCTGCCGGAGTCCGGCCGCGACGCCCGCGGCCAGCTCCCACTTGAGCCCGTCGGCCCGCTGCGCGGCGGCCAGCAGGCGGCCCGGCCGCCCCCAGAAGGGGTCGTTCGCCGGCCGCGCCTCGGCGGGCACGCCCAGGGTCCCCAGCCAGCGGGCGAGCCGGTCGAGCCGGTCGTCGCGCCAGGTCACGCACTGCTCCGGCGCTCCGAGCCGTACCGTCTCGAACATGCGGAACGATCGCAGGCGGCCGGGCTCCGCCGTCGCCTCCTGCCGGTAGCAGTCGGCCAGCACGCTCAACTCGGCCGGCCCGGCGAGGACGCGCCCCTCGTACAGCGGGTACACGTGGTAACAGGCCGCTGGGGTGAGCACCAAATCCGTGGCGGTCCCACCCTGGCTGACCCCGGCGAGCAGGTGCGGGAACGACGCGGCGTAGCCGGCCCGTTCCGCCACCGCGGCCCCCAGGACGGGCGGCGCCCGCAGGTGCCGCTCCGCCTCCCCCGCGCACAGCCGCCGCAGGGCCAGGACCACGGCCGCGAGCACCTCCTCGGCCGCCTCGGCGGTGAGAAGCACACCGGGCGCCGCGGCCGGAGCGAGAAGGGGCGAGGCGGCGGCCTGAGCCGGGGACGGCGAGGCGGCGGCCTCGGCCGGGGGCGGCGAGCCGGTCACGCTCCGCTCCGCGCCGTGCCGCAGACCACCACGGGGAACTCCGCGCCTCCGGCGTCCCCGGCGCCTCCTTCCGGCATGCCGGCCTCCTCGGCCGCCAGGCCGTACAGGAAGGCGGTGGCATCACGCAGGCCCCCGTAGCCGCGGCACCGCACCGACTCTGGCCCGAAGACGTCGGCCAGCAGGTCACGCAGGCCCGCCGGGGTGAACCGCCACCGGTCGGCCATCAGGGCGTCGTCCACGGGGTCGGTGCGGCTGATCCCGGGCACCGTCACCAGCAGGGTGCCCGACGGGGCCAGGCTGCGCCGCACGTTGAGCAGCGCGGCGCGCGGGTCCCGTACGTACTGGAGGGTCTGCACGAGGAGGACGCAGCGGTAGCGCCCGGCGGGCAGGGAGCCCGGCTCGGACAGGTCGGCGATCAGCGTCGCGTCGTCGTTGCCCGGGTCGATGTCCACGACGTCCACCAGTGCCTCGTCGCCGGCGAACCTCCGCGCGTAGACGTCCTCACCGATCTCCAGCAGCGGCGGCCGGATCAGGTGGGCGCAGGCGGTCAGGAAGGCGTCGATGTGGACGCGGTCGACGGGAGTCCCGCGGTCGTAGCCGAAGCAGTCGCTGAAGGGCTCGTCCCTGCCCAGCACTCCCCATGACGACGGCCGGAGGTCCCCCATCCGCACTCTCCTCTGCCATGATCCAGCGGGCACGCGAGGGGCCAGCATCGCACCCCCGCTCAAGATCGGGCAATGTTCGTACGGCGCGAGGGCTCAGCGTTCGGGCAGGGTGGGGTGCGGTGCGAGGTGGGCCAGGCCGGCCATGGAGGTGGTGATCGCCCAGCGCTCGTGGTCGCGCCAGGCGCCGTCGATGAACAGCAGCTCGGGCGAGCAGCCCTCGCTGCGGAAGCCGGCGCGCTTGACCAGATTAAGGGAGGCGTGGTTGGCGGGCTGGATCTGGGCCTCCAGCCGGTGCAGGCGCAGCTCCTCGAAGGCGTGGCGCAGCACCAGGCCGAGTCCTTCGGACATGTACCCCTGGCCCGCGGTGGGCGCGAAGGCCGCGTAGGCGAGGGAGGCGGACTGGAAGCGGCCGCGGATGATGCTGTTGATGTTGACGACGCCGGCGATGGCACCGGTGCCGCGCAGGCAGACCAGCAGCGCCTCCTCGCCGGGCTGCTCGTACCGTGCGAGGTAGGCCCGGAACGCCTCCGGGGTGGAGGGCGGCGACATGTACGGCCCGTGCAGGGCGGTGCTGGCGTTCACCAGATCGAGGAACTCGTCCTGGTCGTCACCGGTGAGCGGGCGCAGGGTCACCCGGGGGGAGCCGTCCGCCTGCCGAGCTTCGTGGTGTTGTGCCATGGAGGGACAATAGCGGCCATCCTGGCTGGGCCAGCGTCCTGATATGATGTTCTTCATCACCTAAGCCTTCTCGGTACGGATTCGTGCCCCGAGGAGGCTTTTTTCATGACTTCACACACCAACACCGCAGCCGCCGCAGGCATCTGGAAGCTGGGTGACCTCACGGTCAATCGCGTCGGGTTCGGTGCCATGCGTCTCACGGGCAGCGCCGCGTTCGACCTGGGCACGCCGAGCGACCGCGAACGCTCGATCAAGGTGCTCCGGCGCGCGATCGAGCTGGGCGTCAACCACATCGACACCGCCTCGTACTACTTCTCCTCGCTGCGCTCCGCCAACGAGCTGATCAACCGGGCGCTGGCGCCGTACCCGGACGACCTGGTCATCACCACCAAGGTCTGGCCGGGCCGGGACCCCTCGGGCGCATGGTGGTGGGCCACGCCGGAGCAGTTGCGCGGCCAGGTCGAGGAGAACCTGCGCCAGCTGGGCCGTGACCACCTGGACGTGGTGAACCTGCGCGTCCCCCCGAGCCGGAGGACCGGCTCGATCGCCGAGCACTTCGGGGCGCTGGCCGATCTGCGCGACGCCGGGCTCGTACGCCACCTCGGGATATCCAACGCCACGCCCGAGCAGCTGGCCGAGGCCCAGGCCGTGGCGCCGGTGGTCTGCGTGCAGAACCCCTACGGCGTCGGCGCGCCGGCCGAGGAGCAGGAGTTCCTGCGGGCCTGTGGTGAGCAGGCCGTCGCCTTCGTGCCGTTCTTCGCGATCGCCGGCGCCGGGCGGGAGGCGGGCGCGAGCGCGACCGACAGCGAGACGGTGCTCGCCGTCGCCCGCGCGCACGGTGTGACGCCCGCGCAGGTCAGGCTGGCGTGGACCCTCCACCAGGGGCCCCATGTGCTGGTCATCCCGGGCACCGGCAACCCGGATCACCTGGCCGACAACGTGGCCGCGGGCGCGCTGCGACTCTCGGAGGACGAGATGGGGCGCCTTTCGGCCCTTCACCAGGACAGCGAGTAGGGCAGGACGCCGGCCGGTGACCGTTCTACCGCTCCGGGGCTACCGCTCCGGGACTACCGCTCCGGGTCACCGGCCGGCCTGGCGGCCCAGCCGCCGTACTCGTAGTCCGTGTACCTGCCGCCCTGACAGTGCTCGGTGTACGGTCCCAGCTCCTCCGCGAAGTCCTCCGCGTCGTCCATCGGCGCGTATCCGAGAGCCCTCGCCCCGGCGCTCTGCGTCCACCACGACCGCGCGTTGCGCGAAACGCCGTAGACGACCACGTGTCCCAGCCCGGCCGGCGCCGTCAGGCAGGCCCGGTAGAGCCGGGCCGCGTCGGCGTGGCTCAGCCAGGTGTGCAGATGACGCGGTTCGGTGGGACGCTCTTCGAAGGACCCGACGCGCACGGAGATCACGTCGAGGCCGAAGCGGTCGGCGTACAGACTGCCCAGCGCTTCCCCGAAGGCCTTGGCCGCGCCGTACAGCCCGTCGGGCCGGGCCGCCTCCCGCCCGTCGAGCAGCGTCCCCGCCGGGTAGAAGCCGGTGATCCGGTTGGAGCTGGTGTTGACGACGCGCCGGACGCCCTCCCTGCGGCACGCCTCGAAGACGTTGTGGACGCCGTGCAGATTGGGCCCCTTGATGGTGTCGAAATCGGTCTCGTCGGCGACGCCTCCCAGGTGCACCACCGCGTCGACGCCGCGCACGGCGGCTCGCACCTGCTCCAGGTCGGTGAGGTCAGCCGGGACGAACTCCTCGTGCGCGGCGAGCCCGTCGATGTCGCGGACGTCCGAAAGCCGCACCTGGGCGATCTCCGGCAGCAGGCCGCGCCTCAGCGCCCGCCCGATGTTCCCGGCCGCTCCGGTGACGAGGACGCGTGCGGGAAGCCCGGTCATTCCGGCTCACCGATCGCGGGCAGCCCCCTGAGGTAGTTGCTGCGCGTCGCCCTGGCCGCGCCGAGGCCGTCGTGGGCGGCGACCGCTTCGATGATCTCGTCGTGCTCGCGGGCGGAGCGCCCGTCAGGTCCCCGGTTGCGGAAGTACAGCGAGACGGTCCGGCTGGTGTGCAGCTCCAGCGAGTCGATCGCGGAGGTGAGGAACCTGTTGTCGGCCCGGGAGACCAGCACCCGGTGGAAGGCGAGGTCGGCGAGGCGTGCCCGGCCGACGTCGCCCTCTCGCAGCGCGTCCAGCAGTTCGTCGTTGAGGGCACGCAGGGCGGCCACGTCGTCGCCGGTGGCGCGGGGCGCGGCGAGCTGGGCGGCCAGCGCCTGCAGGATGCCCAGCGGCGCGATGATCAGCTCAAGGTCGCCGGCGTGCGCCTCGGCCACCTTCGGCCGCCTGCGGGGCGGCATGGCCACCACGCCCTCGCGCTCCAGCTGGATCAGCGCCTCGCGGACAGGGGTCCTGCTCACGGAGATCTCCTGAGCGATGGTGGCGTCGTCCAGAACCTCCCCCGGCGGCAGGTGACCCTCGACCAGGCGGCCCCGCAGATAGGCGTACGCCACATCCCGCGCCGAGGTGACCAGATGCTCCATGCCTGACAATATATTGTATTTCAGAGATGGTTGGCGGGGCCTGCGGATCCGTTCCTGACCGGTCGCGCGTGGATCTTGGCCATGCACGCGGGTAGGGCCCCGCCCTGGTCGTGACTCCGGGCCCGGTAGGCGCTCGGGCTCTCGCCGACCAGCTCGGTGAAGCGTGAGCTGAACGACCCCAGCGACGTACAGCCGACCGCGAAGCAGACCTCGGTCACCGAGAGGTCGCCGCGCTCCAGCAGCGCCTTGGCCCGCTCGATGCGGCGGGTCATCAGGTAGCTGTAGGGCGTCTCGCCGAAAGCGGCGCGGAAGCTGCGGGAGAAATGGCCCGGCGACATCAGCGCGTCTCGCGCCAGCGCCGGGACGTCGAGCGGCTCGGCGTATTCGCGGTCCATCCGGTCGCGGGCCCGCCGCAGCCGCACGAGGTCGCCCAGATCCTGGCGTTTCACCTGACCAGCTTCCCACATCACCTGAGATCAGCGGCGTGACGGGACAGGTCGCGGACCGGTCAGGAATGGAGAAGCGCCGGTCGACGAGCCGCGTCTAGCGTAGGCGTCATGGCGGTCACGCCGGTGTGACCCACGAACTCAAGGAGTGACCATGACGGGCTCTTCCACCCAGGGCATCAAGACCGTGCTGCACCCCGTGTCCGACCTGGCGAAGGCCAAGGCGGTGTACGCGGCGCTGCTCGGCGTACAGCCGCAGACCGACGAGTCCTACTACGTCGGCTTCGAGGCCGAGGGCCAGCACATCGGGCTGGTGCCGAACGGCGGACCCCAGGGCATGAGGTCGCCGGTGGCCTACTGGCACGTGCCCGACATCGAGGCGAAGCTGGCCGAGTTACCGCGGCGGGCGCGGTCGTGAAGGAGGCCGCGCACGACGTCGGCGGCGGCCGCCTGGTGGCCACCGTCACCGACCCCGACGGCAACGTCCTCGGGCTGCTCCAGGACCGATGAGCGCCGGCCCCGTTCCCACGCGCTGCGGCGGGGTGACGGTGGATATCAGACATACTTCTCAAAGCTAGCCAGACCCGGCCAGGCGGGCCCGTCCAACAGCTGGACCGACAGATAGATGGAGACACGATGAGCATGGCCACGAGGACGGACACGCCGCCGACGGCGCCGCACGCCGCCGACAGCCACGGTCTGATCCGCGTGTACGGCGCGCGGGAGAACAACCTCAAGGACGTCACCGTCGAGCTCCCGAAGCGCCGGCTGACGGTGTTCACCGGTGTCTCCGGCTCGGGCAAGAGCTCGCTGGTGTTCGGCACGATCGCCGCGGAGTCGCAGCGGATGATCAACGAGACCTACAGCACCTTCGTGCAGGGCTTCATGCCGACGCTGGCGCGGCCCGAGGTCGACGTCCTCGACGGGCTGACGACCGCGATCATCGTCGACCAGCAGCGGCTGGGTGCCGATCCCCGCTCCACCGTCGGCACCGCCACCGACGCGAACGCGATGCTGCGCATCCTGTTCAGCCGGCTCGGCCGGCCGCACATCGGCTCTCCCAAGGCGTTCTCCTTCAACGTCGCCTCGATCAGCGGAGCGGGCACGGTCACGCTGGAGCGCGCCGGCAAGGCCGTGAAGGAGCGACGCAGCTTCAGCATCACCGGCGGCATGTGCCCGCGTTGCGAGGGCACGGGCTCGGTCACCGACTTCGACCTGTCCGCGCTGTACGACGACGGCCTGTCGCTCAACGAGGGCGCGCTGACGATCCCCGGCTACAGCATGGACGGCTGGTACGGCCGCATCTTCCGCGGCTGCGGCCTGTTCGACCCGGACAAGCCGATCCACGCGTACACCGAGGCCGAGCTCCACGACCTGCTGCACAAGGAGCCGACCAAGATCAAGATCGACGGCGTCAACCTGACCTACGAGGGGCTGATCCCGAAGATCCAGAAGTCGTTCCTGTCCAAGGACCGGGCGTCGATGCAGCCGCACATCCGGGCGTTCGTGGACCGGGCGGTCACCTTCACCACCTGCCCCGACTGCGATGGCAGCAGGCTGAACGAGGGTGCCCGGTCCTCGCGCATCGGCGGGATCAACATCGCCGACGCGTGCGCGATGCAGATCAGCGACCTGGCCGAGTGGGTCCGCGGCCTCGACGAGCCGTCGGTGGCGCCGCTGCTGGCGACGCTGCGGCAGACGCTCGACTCGTTCGTCGAGATCGGGCTCGGCTACCTCAGCCTCGACCGGTCGTCGGGCACGCTGTCGGGCGGCGAGGCGCAGCGCGTCAAGATGATCCGCCACCTCGGCTCCTCGCTCACCGACGTCACCTACGTCTTCGACGAGCCCACCACGGGCCTGCACCCCCATGACATCCAGCGGATGAACGACCTGCTGCTACGGCTGCGGGACAAGGGCAACACGGTGCTCGTCGTGGAGCACGAGCCGGAGACGATCGCGATCGCCGACCACGTCGTCGACCTCGGCCCCGGCGCCGGCACGGCGGGCGGCACCCTCTGCTACGAGGGCACCGTCGAGGGGCTGCGGGCCAGCGGCACCATCACCGGCCGCCACCTCGACGACCGGGCCCCCCTCAAGGAGACGGTGCGGACGCCCACCGGCACGCTGAAGATCCGCGGCGCGACGGCGCACAACCTGCGCGACGTCGACGTCGACATCCCGCTGGGGGTGCTCGTGGCCGTCACCGGCGTCGCCGGCTCCGGCAAGAGCTCGCTCGTGAACGGGTCCATCCCCGCCGGCGCCGATGTGGTGTCGGTCGACCAGACCCCGATCCGCGGCTCGCGACGGAGCAACCCGGCGACGTACACCGGGCTGCTCGACCCGATCCGCAAGGCGTTCGCGAAGGCCAACGGCGTGAAGCCGGCGCTGTTCAGCGCCAACTCCGAGGGCGCCTGCCCCGCCTGCAACGGCGCCGGTGTCATCTACACCGACCTGGCGATCATGGCGGGCGTCGCCACCACCTGCGAGGAGTGCGACGGGAAGCGGTTCCAGGCATCGGTGCTGGATTACCATCTCGGCGGCCGCGACATCAGCGAGGTGCTCGCGATGTCGGTGACCGAGGCAGAGGAGTTCTTCGGCGCCGGCGAGGCGCGCACGCCGGCCGCGCACGCCATCCTGGGCCGGCTCGCCGACGTGGGGCTCGGCTACCTCAGCCTGGGCCAGCCGCTCACCACGCTGTCCGGCGGCGAGCGCCAGCGGCTCAAGCTGGCCACCCACATGGCCGAGAAGGGCGGCGTCTACGTCCTCGACGAGCCGACCACCGGCCTCCACCTCGCGGACGTCGAGCAGCTGCTCGCCCTGCTCGACCGGCTCGTCGACTCCGGCAAGTCGGTCATCGTCATCGAGCACCACCAGGCGGTCATGGCGCACGCCGACTGGATCATCGACCTCGGCCCCGGGGCGGGCCACGACGGCGGCCGGATCGTCTTCGAGGGCACACCCGCCGACCTCGTCGCCGCCCGCTCCACCCTCACCGGCGAGCACCTCGCGGCCTACGTCGGCGCCTGACGGCAAGCCCGCACCGAGGCCCTCACCAGGGACCGGAGAGTCGAGGAGGCGGCCGCGGGCGGCGAGATCCCGCCGCCCGCGGCGTGCACCCTCACTGCACCCTCACCGCGACGTCACCGGGACGTCGAGGTCAGCATGCCGTGCGGGTCGAGCACGTACTTGCGCGCCGCGCCCTCGTCGAACTCGTGGTAGCCCCGCGGGGCGTCGTCCAGCGGGATCGGCGTGGCGTTGACCGCCTTGGCGATCTGCACCCGGTCGTGCAGGATCGCCATCATGAGCTGGCGGTTGTACCTCATGACGGGGCACTGGCCGGTGACGAAGCTGTGCGACTTCGCCCAGCCGAGCCCGATGCGGATCGACAGTGAGCCGTGCTGGGCGGCCTCGTCCGCCGCGCCCGGGTCGCCGGTCACGTACAGGCCCGGGATGCCGAGCGCGCCACCCGCACGGGTGACGTCCATCAGCGTGTTGAGCACGGTCGCGGGCCGCTCCACCTCCGACTCGTTGCCGTGGCCGCGGGCCTCGAAGCCGACCGCGTCCACGGCGCAGTCCACCTCGGGCTCGCCGAGGATCTGCTCGATCTGGTCCTTCGGCTCCCCCATGGCCACGTTGACGGTCTCGCAGCCGAAGCTGTGCGCCTGGTCGAGACGTTCCTTGTTCAGGTCGCCGACGATGACGACGGCGGCGCCGAGCAGGAACGCCGAGCACGCGGCGGCGAGCCCGACCGGGCCCGCGCCGGCGACGTAGACGGTCGAGCCCGGCTTCACCCCGGCGCTCACGCAGCCGTGGAACCCCGTCGGGAAGATGTCCGCGAGCATGGCCAGGTCGAGGATCTTCTCCATCGCCCGTTCCTTGTCGGGGAACTTCAGCAGGTTCCAGTCCGCGTAGGGCACCAGGACGTACTCGGCCTGGCCGCCCACCCAGCCGCCCATGTCGACGTAGCCGTAGGCGGATCCCGGACGGTCCGGGTTGACGTTCTCGCAGACGCCGGTCTTGCCCTCCTTGCAGTTGCGGCAGCGTCCGCAGGCGATGTTGAACGGTACGGACACGAGGTCGCCGGTGTGGATGTACTCGACGTCGGAACCGGTGTCGATCACCTCACCGGTGATCTCGTGGCCGAGGATGAGCCCGTGCGGGGCCGTGGTGCGTCCGCGGACCATGTGCTGGTCGCTTCCGCAGATGTTCGTGGCGACGGCCTTGAGTATCGCTGCGTGGGGCAGTTTGCGTCCCACGTTGCCCGGGTTCACCCCTGGGCCGTCCTTGAGCTCGTAATCGGGATAATCGGTCTCGCGTACCTCCACCTTGCCCGGACCTTCGTAGGAAACGCCCCTGTTACCAGGCATGACGAGCCCCCTCCCTCACGCGAAGTTGCGGATGGTCGTGCGATGTTCGCGGATGGGCATCACCTCTCGTGGCCGTGGCGCCAGCGGCGGCGGATGCCGTGCCCCACGCGCTCGTCGATGTGGTCGTGCTCCGGGCTGCGGGCCGCCGGGATGTCCCCGGCCGCGCCCTGCGCCGCCCGCCCGGGCTCGGCGCCCTGCGGCTCGCGGGCGCCGACGACCTCTCCGGCCGTCCCCTGCTCGGCCTCCTCGGGCACCTCCCGCGCCGGGCGTGCCACCGCGTCGTACACCAGCACGGCGACCACGGCCCCGGCGATCGGGCCGATGACGTACACGCCGAACTGCGCCCAGGGCGCGTGGCCGCCGAACAGGCTGGTCGTCAGGTACGGGCCGAAGGTGCGGGCCGGGTTGACCGAGCCGCCGGTCAGCGGGCCGATCACGAAGATCTCCCCGGCGACGGCCAGGCCGATCATCCATCCCGCCCACCCGGTCGGCGCGCGCCGGTCCACGGCCAGCGCCATGATCGTGAGCAGCAGCAGGAACGTCCCCAGCGCCTCCAGCAGGATGCCCTGCCCGTAGCCGACACCCGGCCCGAGGGCGGTCTGCCCGGTGCCGAGGGCGGCCGCCCGGCGGCCGAAGCCACCGACGATGAGCAGGCCGCCGGCGAACGCGCCGACGAGCTGCGCCACGATGTAGAGCGGCACTTCCGACCACGGGAACCTGCGGCCGGCGGCGAGCGCGATGGTGACGGCCGGGTTGATGTGGGCGCCGGAGGTGGTGCCGAAGGCGTAGACGACGAGCGCGATGACCACGGCGAACGACAGCGAGATGAAGCCGAGAGCGGCGTAGGTGAGCGTGCCGTGCCCCATCACCAGCGCCGCCACCACCGCGCCCGGTCCGAAGAGCACCAGCAGCAACGTTCCGATGGCTTCCGCGACGAGACGCCGCGGTAGGTCTCCAACCATCGCAACCCCCGATGACGATGGTTCACATCCCCGAAAGGAGAACCCCCCAATTTCCGAATATATACCCGAATTGGGCCCCTGAGCAGGTCAGACGAGACGCCGATGCGTGTCGTCCAGACGCTCGGTGAGACCGGTTCTGTCGAGGTGTTCGAGCAGGGGGACGGCCACCCGGCGGCTCGTGCCGAGGACGGTTCTGGCCTGGCTGACCGTGAACGGCTGCGGCAGGCGCCCCAGCAGCTCCGCCGCCCGCGCGTCGGCGCCCGGCAGCAGCACGATCCCGTCTCCCACGCGCAGCAGCGCCCCGGCCCGCTCGGCCGCGGCCAGCTCGCGCGCGCCCAGTCCCAGCTCGGCCAGCCGGCCCGCGTCCGGCGCCTGGAACGGCCGGTCCGCCAGCTCCCGCCTCAGCCGCTCGACCGCCCTGGCCACGGGCGCGGGCAGGCCCGCGGGTCCGGCGGCGATCCGGCCCGCGGCGACGGTGAGCGGCGGCCGTACCAGCGCCGCGACCAGCCGCCGATGGGGCAGGCCGAGCGCGTGGCGAGCCGCCTCGACGGGCATGCCGGGCTCCAGGGGGTTGGCCGCCGCGTGCCGCCGCACCACGTCCTCCAGCCGCCGGCCCTCCTCGGCCCAGCGGCCGGGGTCGGCGTACCAGCCGTCGCACACGGGCTGCGGCGCTCCTTCCCCGTCGGCGGCGGGATCGACTCCCATGGCGCGCAGGTCGGCGGCGCGGAGCAGCCCGTGCAGACGCAGGGCGAACGCCGTCCCGGGCACCGCGCCGTCCGGCGGGCCCGTCTCGGGCACTGCCGCGTCGAGCGCCGGCGTCCGCGGCGCGGCTCTCCCGGGCGCGGCCGTCACCTGGACGGCCGTCTCCTGGACGGCCGTCTGCTGGAGGGCCGTCTGCTGGAGGGCCGTCTCCTGGAGGGCCGTGGCCAGCAGGGCGGCCCGTTGACGGGCCGCGCCTCGGCGGCGTAGGGGCGGAGGGCGTACGTCGAGGACGGTGGCGCCGGCGAGCACCCGCACCCCGGAGCGGTCCCGCCCGGGGTCGCGGCCGGGATCGCGCAGGAGCAGCACGTCGCCGAGGTGGAGCGGCAGCGGCCGGGCCAGCCGCAGCCGCGCGAACGGCCCGCCCAGGGACCCGCCGAGGGGCCGCACCTCGCACGTCACCGCCGCCGACCCCACGTGCACGGTCAGCCGCCCCGGCAACGCCCACCCCGCCCGTCCGCCCGGCCGTCCGCCCGGCCCGCCGTCGAGGTCGTCGCCCGGCTCACCGCCCGCGCCGCCGCCCGCGCCGCCGTCCGCGCCGAGGTCGGCACCCGGGGGGTGATGGTCCGTGCGGCGCGGGGCGCCGACCGGCGAGACCCGCACGTCCACCTCCTCCGTGTACGTCCACCGGCCCGGCGTGACGAGTGTCTGCCCTCGTTCGGGGAGGTCATGGCCGCGCAGGTTGACCGCCACCCGGGCGACCGCGGACACCGCGTCACGCGGCTCCTTCAGCGACTCCAGCGACCTGACCCGCACCGGCTCCCCGGCGAGCAGCAGCTCGTCGCCCACCGTGATCGTTCCGGCGGGCAGCGTGCCGGTGACGACCGTCCCGCTGCCGGTCACGCTGAACGCCCGGTCCACCCACAGCCGGACCGGGGCCGCCGGATCGGGTGGCGGCAGCGCGGCCACGAGCCGGTCCAGCGCCGCCCGCAGCCGGTCCAGCCCTTCCCCGGTACGCCCACTGACGACCACCGTCTCGACCCCGCCCGGACCGCCACCTCCGGAACCGGCCGCCTTCAGGCGGGCGCGGGCCTGCTCGGCCGCCGGCGCCGGGTCGGCCAGGTCCGCCCGGGTCACCACGAGCACGCAGTGCCGCACTCCCAGGGCCTCCAGCGCCACCAGGTGCTCCTCCGACTGCGGCATCCACCCCTCGTCGGCCGCCACCACGAACATAACGGCCGGCACCGGCCCCACCCCCGCCAGCATCGTGGCCAGGAACCGCTCGTGGCCCGGCACGTCCACGAACGCGAGGCGCTCCCCCGAGGGCAGGACCGTCCAGGCGTGGCCGAGCTCGATCGTGAGCCCGCGCCGCCGCTCCTCCTCCAGCCGGTCGGGCTCCATGCCGGTGAGCGCCCGTACGAGGGTGGACTTGCCGTGGTCGACGTGGCCGGCGGTGGCGACGACGTGCGTCATGCCTGCGCTCCCCCTCGGTCTTCGCCGGCTCCTCCTGACGGCCGTGCCGTCGCCGCGCACGCCAGCACGGCCCGTACGAGGTCGTCGTCGTGTTCGGGCGGGACGGCGCGCAGGTCCAGCAGCAGACGGCCGTCCTCGATCCGGCCGACGACCGGCGGGTCGCCGGTCCGCAGCGGGGCGGCGAGCCGTTCGGGGAGGCTCACGGCGGCGCCGATCCGGACCCCTGGGCGGGCTTCACGACGTTCGCCCTGTCCTACATTCGCCTTCGCAACGAGCTGTGCGACGTCAACAAGCGCCTCGGCGA